>CAZQXW010000047.1:0-15856 GCA_964597365.1 uncultured Thermoplasmatales archaeon
GTGAATTTACCACTTGTGATTCAAAAAGCTGTGTTGCAGTGGTACTATTAAACGTCGAGTATTGCCCCAGTGATAAAGTTGCAATATATGGTCCTCTTAAAACAGAAAATATAGGTATTGAAAAAATTGTAGCAAATGTTATTTCAAATCCAAATATTAGATATCTTGTTGTATGTGGTGAAGAGATAAGAGGTCATAAATCTGGAAAATCTCTTGTTTGTTTAAATGAGAATGGAATTGATGAAACAAACAGGATAATAGGTGCGCCTGGCGCAATTCCGTATATTGAAAACTTGGATTGTAAAGCAATAGAACGATTTCAAAAACAGATAAAAATAATTGATTTAATAGGATTAACAAAAAAAGAAGAGATCGATGAGAAAATTAAAAATTGTTTAGAAAATCCCCTTCCATGCTTTGGAGAATCTTATATTGCTATAAGAATTGCTGCTGAAGCAGCAAAACTTGATGATAAAAGAGCGCTTCATTCAAATATAGTGTTAGATTATCTTGGAAAAGTGAAAAAGAGAGGTGAATAAATTTGTTCTCATTTACAAAAGAGCAAAACATAGTTGACATATCAGGAATAAAAATAGGTGGACAGCCCGGTAAATATCCTACAACACTTTTTGGCGGGTTCTTTTTCAAAGGAGAACCGGACTTTGTAGAGGCAAAAAAACACTTAGATACAATGTATAATTGTTCTAAAAAAACAGGGAACCCTGCGATTGCTGATTTTTTTGTAAGAAAAGAAGAATACATAGAAAAAATCATAGATTTTATTGTAGATAATATTCCAAAAGAAAGTCCTTTTTCTATAGATATAATAGAGCCTGATTTAAAGATAAAAACACTAAAAATCTTGTCTGAAAAAAATCTTCTAAAAAGAACAATTTACAATTCAATTCATGTGGGAACCACTGAAGAAGAAAGAGATGTTTTGAAGAAATGTACGCCAGAGGCAGCGATTTTTGTTGCATTTAATCCTAAGGATAAATCACCTGATGGTAAAATAGAGGTTCTTGAAAACGGTGCAAATCTTCTAGATACAGGGCTTTTAGGAATTGCAAAAGATGTGGGTATTAAAAAAATACTAGTCGACACCGCTGCAATGGCGCCAGGTGATAATAGTGGTGCTTCTATTGCTGCGATTCCTGTTATAAAAGAAGAATATGGTTTTCCTACAGGCTGTGCGATTCATAATGTTGTTGAAAAATCAAAATGGATTGAAAGTCTTGGTTTTTCAAAAAAACCTGTTGATGCTGCATCAAACATAAACATTCCTCTTTTTGGTGGTGATTTTGCAATATATGGTCCTGCTGAAAACTCAGAGTTGGTTTTTCCCGTAGTTGCTTGGCAGGATATTCTTGTTGCAGAGTATGCTGAGAATTATTTTGGAGTAGAGTCTGTTTCTTTTCATCCGCGGAGGACTCTTTTGAAATGAAACCGGAAACCACAGTTATTGGTAGTTATCCTGTAAAATATGATAATTTAGATTTTGCTAAATCTTATTTTGAAGAAAAAGAAGTTTCATGGAACAAATATGTTGATACTGCAGTAAATGACATGGTAAATGCTGGAATAAATATTATATCGTCTGGTCAGACGAAGGATCCTTTCGTACATATCTTTATGAGAAACATTAAAGGATGTAGGATAAGAGACAGGCCTGAGGTAGTAGGTAAAGTTGATTATAAAGGTCCGATAACACTTGATGAAATAAAATATGTAAAAAGTATTGTTCCTAAGAATACAAAAATAGTAGGTTTGCTAACAGGCCCTTATACACTTGCTAAATCTTGTGTAGATCTTTTTTATAATGATTGTGAAAAACTATCTTTTGACCTTGCTGATGTTTTATCACAAGAAGCAAAAAATCTTGATAGATATGTTGATTTGATAAGTGTTGATGAGCCTTTTTTCTCTGTTGATTATCCAGAGTATGCTCATGATTTAATTGAAAAAACATTTGATAATATAAAGACTGAGAAAAGACTTCATGTGTGTGGTGATGTATCCTCTATTGTACCTGATTTGCTTGATATTCCTGTGGATATTTTATCACATGAGTTCAAGGCTTCGCCTAAGTTGTTTGATTCATTCAAAGAATATGATTTATCTAAAAATATTTGTCTAGGATCTGTTAGATCAGATGATAAAAGAGTTGAGTCTGTTGAAGAGATCTCTGAGCATATGCAAAAAGGAATTGATGTTTTTGGAGAAAAAATAAGTCAACTTTCTCCTGATTGCGGGCTTAGAATGATGCCACGCAAGTCTGCATTTGAAAAACTTACTAATCTTGTAAAGGCAGGTGAAAAAATATATGGCTGAAAAAAAAGTACCTTTAATTGATGCTGTAAAAACGGCTGAAAAAGATGTAAACCTTGATAAAAACGGTTTTTTTGTAATAGAGTTAGATAGAAAAGACGAAAAAATACGTGTTGAGTATTATTCAAATGTTTACAAAAAAGAAAGAATTGTATCTGGTAATCTAGAAAAAGTGTTTATCGGAGATAAAGCCGCAGCACTTTCAGATACAATTGCAAAAAATGTACCAAAGCTTCTGCCTGAGCATTATATGTATCTTGGAAGAGAGCTTCAGCGTGCACAATGTTCTCTTGAAAAGAATAAAAAATATGAACAGGGTGGATGTTAAGTTAGATTTTTTCTATTTTTCCTCGTCCGTTGAGATGAAGCTCGGTGTTTCCATTTTTTTCTCTGTTGTCGATATTTGATATTTCTATTTTTTCCCCTTCGCTGTATTTTTGTATCTCTTTTACTTTTTCATCCCATATGGTAATTTCTTTTTCTCCATCTTGTGTTTCAAGTTTTAACTTTGTTACAAAGCCAAACTCGCCATTGTCTTTAAAAAATGCTTTTGAGGGTTTAACATCTACTATTTCGCCTTTAATTGTACTATTTGTAGAATGTTTTACCTCTATTTCTTCATCTATTGTTTCAATGAGGCCGTATCTGCCGAGGTTAAGCTCTATTCCGCTGTATCCTTCTTTTACATAGCCATTTATTATCTTAAGATTGGTGTTTTTCTTAATTGTCTTGTTTTTTACTAAATCTACATCTCTATTCCATAAAACAAGACCGCATTTTCCGGTTTCATCTGAGAGCTCTAGGTTTACTACTCTTCCGCTTGTTCCGTTTTTGCGATTAAAAGTATGTGATTTTTTTATGTTTGTTACTTTTCCTATAACTGTGCATTCTGTACCTGATTCTATCTCTTTTATTTTACAGATGTTTTCCTTGTTTCTTCCTAGTTCATCTATGAGTAATAAGGCAAGTGTTTCTTCGTCTAAAAGATCGTCATATTCCTTTTTAAGACTATTTATTTCTTCCTGAAATTCATCTTTTGTTTTTATGTCTTTGATTTTATTATAAAGCTCATCTTTATTTATATGCATCCTGAGAAATTGTATGTAACGGTATTGTTTAAAGGTATTGGAAAAAGAGTTGTGAGAAAAATGTTGGCCGGGGAAATTTGAGGTGGTAAGGAGAGGAGGTGAAAGGATGAGAAAAAATTAGGTTTTTCTCCCCCGGTCCAACTTAATATATAATTTGTAAAAAGGGTTTAAAAGGCTTTATTGTACAAGTGTTACCTGGTTTCTTTACAGATGTTACCTAAATACTTTTTATCCTTATAAAAAATTTATTTTAGTACTTATATTTAAATAAAAGAAGTCACTTATTATAATTATAATGCAGGTGTCTATTAAAGAAAAAATAATTGGTTTTATCAGAATGCTCAGAGTAGAAATTAGTCCTTTGGGTATGCTATGTGTATATTTAGGTGCAGCTATTTCAACGAATGGATATTATTTTTCATTTAAACTGTTGTTAGCTATGACAGCTGTTTTTCTTATAGGTGCAGGCAGTTCTGCTTTTAATGATTATTTTGACTACGAAATCGATAAAATTTCACATCCAAATCATGTTTTGAATCTTGGTATTTTAAAACGTAAAACAGCGTTGTATACTGGTGTTACTTTTTTTGCAATTGCTTTGGCTTTATCTATATTTATTAATCCATCTGTTTTCTTTTTAGCAGTTATCGCTGTTGCTTTGATATGTTTTTATGAATTAGCATCAAAAGAAAGGGGTTTTATAGGAAATATTGTAGTTTCTATAACTATAGCTATATCTTTTAATTATGGTGGAGCGGTTGTTGGAAACATTTTTTCTCCTCTGCCTTTGACATTGATTTCTTTTTTCCTTATTTTAGGGCGAGAGATAATGCTTGATGTTCGTGATTTTGAAGGTGATATTCTTACAAGAACTTCTCTACCTATTGTAATTGGTAGAAAAAAAGCTACTTTTTTTGCGTGTTGTATCGTGGGGATATCTTTATTTTTGTTTGTTTCAACTGTGTTATTTTATATAATTAGTTTTTGGTTTCTAATACTTATTTCGTCCGTAATTCTTCTTGGAATTTATGCTATTGTTTTACCTTTTTTAGATGTTGAGAATGTTTCTAGAAGTACTGATGTTTTAAGGTTTTCAATGATTCAAATTTTAATTGTTTTTGTATTGATTCTATATGTATAAAAATTTTTTATTTGGATTTTTGGGATACTTTTTCCATAAGAATTGTTCTAATTTCAGCAGGGTCTGTTGTTTCAATTCCAAAATACTCTGGAAAAAGCTTTGATGTTGTAAGCATCTCAGTGGCACCATGTTTTCTAGTATTTATGAGTTTTAGTTCTGCAAGGTCGTCCACATGATCATATGCTTTTGCACCAATCATTCTTCTCAAGTTACTCTGTTTGAGTGGCTGGTGAAAGGCAATAAGTGTGAGGGTTTTTAGAAGGTTGTCATCTATTTCTGGTTTTGTAACCATAATGCTTTGATCTGCATATTGTTTTTTTATCTGCATGGTGTATTTGTCACCTGCTTTTACAACCTCCATGCTTGTCTGATTTTTACGTGTCTCATTGTAGTCCTCTATGAGTTCCTCAAGCATTGTTTCTACTGTTTTTTTAGGAAGGCTAGTTGCTTGTTTTATCTCTTTTATACTTACGGGACTGCTTGCTGAAAAAAGCACGGATTCAACCAGGCGTTTTTCTTTTACACCCATTTTTTTCACAACCTCTAATTTTTCTTTATAAATATATGTCCATATGGGAATTTCTTCTGATAAACTAATACTTTTTCATCCATTGCAAGAAATAAAACGCTCATAAGGATTTTAATGTATTCCTCACGGCTTGTTTTGTTACAAATTGATTCAAGGGTCATTGTTTTTTTAGGCGTTTCTTTTATTTTATTCCATGTTTTTTCAATATCTTGCTCAAGATGATCCTCGTGTGCTGTCCCTTTCATTCTCTTTCTGGCAAGCATTGAAAGACGCTGTCTTTCTTGTGCTCTCTGCTGTTCGATTAACTGATATTCCTCTGATTCTTTTTTGGCTTGATCAAATGCATCTAAAAGCTCCATAAGGGTTACTTTTCTTTTTGGATCTCGGCGAACCGGCTCTGTTATTGGTGGTTCTGGCATGTTCATCACTAGATTAGTATATGAATATGCGTCGTCGTTTGTAAGATACATCTCAGTTGGAATATCGCCCCATCCAAAGGGCTCATAAGTTTCCTCGGGACTTTCCATATTGTCTACTAAATTATTGCTTTGAAGCCGCAGTACTTTCCAGGCTAAGTATATTATTCTGCCTGCGGTAATCAAATCTATTTTTTCCTGTTTTGCTCTTTTTAGATACATTGTTGAAAAACTTACAAGATCTATATCCCATGGATTCAAATGTTCCTGCATTACAAGCTCAAAGGCGATTGCAATTGAGCGGTCAAAAGGATTTGCAATTGAGATGTGTTCTCCCTCATCTGTTTTCTGCAAAAGATCCACATAATAATTTATCTTGCTTGAATCATCATTTTCATCAATAATTGATTTATGGAAAAGCAAGTGGTTTATCACATCATTGTCAATTTTAAGCTGCGTCAAATTTTCTTCCTCCTTCTAAATGTATTTCTCCTTTGGGTCCAACGTTTGCAGGGTCAATGTTTCCTATCATCTCAGAAACACCGGTCTGACGCATTGTAACACCATAAACATGATTTGCTTCCTTAAGAGCAATTTTTCTAAGTGAAACCATAATAAACTGTGAATCCACTGCTTTTTGCTTGACCATGCGTGATACAGTCTCTGCATTTACTCCATCAAGAAACATGTCTACTTCGTCTAGAACGTAAAACGGACTTGGATCGTATCTTTGAATTGCAAAAATAAAACCGAGAGAGGCGATACTTTTTTCTCCACCCGACAGAGCACTTAAAAGTAGTACTTTTTTGCCACGTGGCCTTGCTTTTATTGTAAGACCGCTTTCAAATACGTTATCCGGGTTTTCAAGCTGAAGCTCTGCTTCCCCTCCTTCCGACAGATCAGCATATATGTCCTTGAAGTTTTTATTGATCGCTTCATATACTTCAAAGAATCGTTCTTCTTTTTTCTTGGTAATTCCTCTTACCAGCTTCATCAGGTTATTCTTCTGATCTTTTAAGTGTTTCACGTCTTCATCGAGTTTGTCTTTACGCTCAGCCTGATGCTCATATTCTTCGAGTGCACGCATGTTTACTGGCTCAAGCTCACGCATTGATTCCTCTATTACTTTTATAGAGTCTTTTAAGGATTCCACGTTTGGAAGTTTTTCATCAGGGCTGATTTTTACATTGTAAAGTTTGAGTTCTTGCTCAAACTCAGTTATTGCCGATTCAAGTGTTGGAAGCCGGTATTTGGCCCTTGATATAAGATCGTAATAAGACTCGATACGAGTATTAATTTTATCAAGCTCGTTTTCGATTGTCACTGTTTTTTTGTAAATACCATCACGTTTGAGGGTAAGGTCTTTTATTTTACCAGTCATTTTTTTCTCGACTTGCATTAGTGCATCGAGTTCATTTCTAAAACCTGAGCGTTTTTCTTTTAGCTCTATAATTGAATTTTTAAAATCTTCTACTTCTTTTTCTATTTTCTCGGATTTGTTTATCAGTTCGGTTTTTTTCTCTTCAAGCAGTTCTATTTTTTTGGTAGATGCCTCGCGGTTTGAGCTGATTGTTAAAACATTTTCTTGTATTTTTGATACTTCTTCTTCGAGGCTTCTTGCTCTTTGCGCAAGTTCTTTTTTAGTGCCTTTTAAGAGAAGTTTTCCTTTTTCTTCTTTTACGTTTTCAAGTTCTTCTATTCTTGTTTTGTACTCATTTATTGTTTGTACTATTTCTTCTTTTTTGGCTGATAGTTCGTCTTTTTCAGATGTTCTTTCTTCAAGGTCTTTTTGAACGACTTCTAGTTTTGCTGTAAACTCTTTTCTTCTTACGTCTAAGTCTTTTACCTGTATTTCTTGATCGCCTTTTGTTCTTATTTCACCAAGGCTGTTTTCAATTTCCATTATTTCTTTTCTAAGAACTGAGAGTTTTTCTGAAACATCTTCTTGGTTTCTAATCGCAGCGTCTAATTCTTTTGTGACTTTTTCAAGTCTGCTTCTATCTGCTTTTGAAAAACCAATATGTGCTTTTGATACACTTCCTCCAACCATGGCGCCGCTTGCTTCAATTAAGCTTCCTTTAAGATCTACTAGTCTTACTCCACCCATGAGTCTGCGGGCATCGTCAAGGCCGTTTACCACGACTGTATCGCCGAATACATACCAAAATGCTCCGCGGTATTCTTCCTTAAAATCTACAAGATCTATTGCAAAACCATGTGATTTTTCGTCTTGTACGGCCATAAGGGCCTTTCCACGTGGTTTTCCTGATATCATTTTTGTAAGCGGTAAAAATGTTGCTCTCCCAAGTTTTTCTTTTTGTAAAAACTTGATTGCTTTTGAAGCAACCTCATCATTTTTTACAACAATTGATTGAAGTCTTCCACCTGCTGCAATTTCTACTGCGGTTTTGTATTTATCATCAACGTTTGCAAGCTCTGCAATTGTTCCGTATATGCCATGGATTTCTCCTTGGTTTCTTGCTTTTAAAACCTCATTTACCGCGCGATTGTATTTTCCTTGAATGTTTTGCAGGGCGTCATACTCGGCCTGAAGCTGTGATTGTTCACGCTGCAGTCTTCTAATTGCATTGTCTAAATCATTTAATTGTTCTGAGAGTTCTGCTTCGGCTTTTTTCTTTTCAAAAAGATTTTTTTCTAAATTTTTTGTAGTTTTTGATTTTTCCTGGCCATGTTTTTTGAATTCTTCTGCTTGCCAGTCTATATCTTTTAATTCAAATTCATATGTGGATTTTGTTTCTTGAAGTTCTGCTATTTGTAGTTCAAGTGCTTCTATTTTGTCGGTAAATCTGTTGCGTTTGAGTTTTAGTTCATGTATCTCTGTGTTTTTTTCGTTGAATTCTTCTCTCATTTTTGCAAGGTCATGTGCAAGATCCATTGATTTGTCATCGGTCTGTGCTATGTCTTCTTTCATCTTTTTGAGTTCTTCTTCTTTTTCTTGTAAGGTATTTTGTTTTTCTTCTATCTCGCTGTCAAAACTTTCTTTTTCTGCTTTTAGCTCTTCTAGTTCTTTTTCTAGTGTTTCAAGATTTGTTTTCAGCTCTGTTTTCTCTTCTGTCAAGTCTTTTATTTCAGCAGTTGAGTAGTTTATTCTTTCTTCTATTTTGATTTCTTCAGCACGAATCTCATCGATTTTTTCTTTTATTTCTTTTACTTCGTCTCCACCTACTTCTCCGATTTTTTCTTCAAGTTCTTTGAGTTCTTTTTGAACATTTGAGTATTCTTCTTTGAGGCTTCTGCTTTTTTCATCTAGTTTTTCTTTTTCTTTTTCATAGTTTTGAACTTGGCTTTCTACCTCTGCGATTTGTGCTTCTACGTCTTGTTTCTTTTTTATCGCTATTTTTGCTTTTGTTTCGTAGAGTTTGTCTTGAAGTTCTTTGTAGCGATAGGCTGCATCTCTGTCGTTTTTAAGTTGTCTTATTTGTCCTGAGATTTCGTTTAAGATAATGTTTATTCTTTCAAGGTTTGAGTCGACTTCTCCTCTTTCTTTTTCTGCTTTTTTAATGTCGCTGTCAAAGTTTGAAATACCTGCTATGTCATCTATTATTCTTCTTCTGTCTACTCCACCCATTTCTATGAGATTTGTAACGTCTCCTTGTTTTACTATGTTGTAGCCGTCACCGCTCATTCTGGCATGGGTTAGAACATTTACAAAATCAGAAAAATTCGCGGATTTGTCATTTATATAAAACTTGCTATAATAATTATCTGGATTGTTTTTAATCGGTGCTCTTTTAATCATTCTTGTAAGCATTACTTCGTCTGCATCAACTGGCATTTTGCGTGCTTTGTTGTCAAATACGAGTGATACTTTACAGTACTTTGAAGGATTCTTGTGTTTTTTACCACCGTTGAATATTAAGTCAGTGAGCCTTCCTGCACGCATTACTTTACTACTCTTAGGTCCTAGTACAAAAAGAATAGCATCTGCGATATTGCTTTTACCAGAACCATTTGGTCCTGTGATTGCTGTAAATCCTGGGAAAAACGGAACTGTTAGTTTTCTCCCGAAGGATTTAAAATTCTCCATCCTAACTTCTTTAAGATACAAACTTGCATCCCTTCCTACTTTTCAAATATAAGCATGCTTTCCTCTAAATCACCATGTCGATAATATTACCGGCATCCCTATAAATCTTAAACGGAAATCAGTATATAAAATTTATTAGATATTTATCTTTTAAACTGTACCTGAAGCAGGTTTTTTACTGTTTTTTTAGGGCTTTTATTTCTTTAATACGGTTCCTTCAAATTTTTTTGTGTTTTGTCCCCAGTTTTCAAACCCTTCTTCTTTTGTATTGATTAATTTGTCTACTCTTTCTACAACCTTCATATGTAAATCATCAAATGTTTTATCTTCAATCATTGTGGTATTTACAAATGGTTGTGTATTTGTTTCTTCAACTGTGGGTTTTTGGTTTTTCCAGGGTCTTGGGTTAAATCTAATATTAGAGCCCCAAAGCGTGCTTAATATTCCCATCCTACATCCTTTCCTAGTGAGTAATGGCTTGAAAATGTTTTTTATCTTATTTATATTTTATATCCGCCTAGTTTATCTTTAGTTTGTGCAGTAGTATATGTAGGTGAATTTTCAGAGAGAAATATTTTTGGTTTTTTAAAATTATTTTAGTTTAGATAGTTTTATACAAGTCTCATTACTGATTACAAACATTGTTCGAAAAAATGAACGTATGTTCGATAAAATGAACATAACACATTTTAGATGTGATCATTAAAAAACAAACTAAAAGATGATACAAACATCAAATTATTATCCATATACTAAAATCAACAAAAAGACATTTATAAAACTTATTGTAGAGATATAAAAAAGTTAATAAACTGCGTTATTGGCTCAAGAATCCAGGTTATTATTCCGAGTATGAAAAACATTACAAAAGACAAGGGCGGAATCATGGAATTCTCTTTTATCTCTAAAGCCCTTTTTTCTATTGTTTTGCTCGTAGTTGTTGGAATTGATAAAACTATGAGCATAATTGATATTAGAAATATTACAATTTTTAATATTTTCATAAGATACAAAATCTTTTGTTTGTTTATAAAACTCTCATTTAACAAAATTTAGAAAGAAAAGTATGCCGAGAGAGGGACTTGAACCCTCGACATCACGGTCTTCAGCCGTGCACTCTCCCAGCTGAGTTACCTCGGCATAGTTAAATTTAACCACTTTTTTAAAATGGGGTAATAAAGAGGTATTATTCAAGTGTTTTTATTATTTCCTCAGCAGTTGCACTCATATCTTTTAAAGTTTTTTTCAAAAGATTCATTGTCTTATCAACCTCCTGGGTGGTAATCGCACCTTGTGGAGAAGGCTCAATAAGGCCGTCCTGCTCAAGAATCCTTAAGGAATACCTTACCATATGCTGAGGGTATCCTGTAAGCTCAGATAGCTTTATGATGCCCATAGGTTGATTTTCACGTAGTGTTTTAAGAACGTCTACATGGCGTTTTAAGATATCAAGCTCTGTTTCTAAAACGCTTGTTAGAACGCATCTGTCTTTATTGTTATTTTTCATAATATGCTATTTCTCCTACGTTAAATGTTAACATTCGTAATAATAGTTCACTTATTTAAAAACCTCTGTTAAAAAAAGAAAATAGTTTTTTTATAAAAACTTGCGAACGATAATGTTTGTTGTTGCAGAATTTTGATTCATATCATATGCTGTTGCTGTTATATTGTATAATCCAAAGCCAATTTTATTCCACTCGTATGTGTATGGATATTGTGTTAAATTCTCTGTTATGTTCTGATAGTTTCCAATAATTGAAAGCTCTACTCGTGAAATCCCTGTTTCGTTATCTGTTGCGTTTATTGCGATGTTTAGTTTACCTAAAACAAATGGTGTTTTAAGTATTGCTGAAAATATCATGCTGTCAAATATGTAAAGACTTCCATTTTCTGGTTTTTCAAAGAATATATTGGGTTTTATGTTGTCTTCTTCTTGGTTGATTGTTTTAAATGTAAAGTTATCTGAGCGTGTTTCAAATTCACTGTCGTTTGCAACTGCATACCAGGAGTAACTTGTATTGTATTCTAAATCTCCCCAGTATAATGATGCATTGGTTGCGTTTTGAGCGTTATTTACAACTCCTATTAGTTCGTCATTTTCATTGTAAAAGCTAACGTTCATATTATCGCCGTTTGGGTCTGTTACAAAAACACTTAACTCTGGGTTAATTCCTATGTTTTCTGAGTTGTTTTCAGGTTTAGGGTTTATAGGTGTGTCTGGTGGGTTGTTTGGAGTTGTAGTCTCTGTTGGTGTTGCGCAGTTTTGATCTGATTTTTCTCCTTCGTTATTATTTGTGTCTACTGCGCTTATTTTGTAGCAGTAATTCTGCCCGTTTGTAAGGCCTGTATCTTGATAGGAGGTTGTGGTTTCTGTATCTATGGGGTTTGTATATCCATCTTGATTCCAATATATGTTATAATGATCGAAATCTGTTTCTGTGGCAGCGTCCCATTCTAGGTTGAGTTTTCCATCTTTTGCGTCTGTTACGCTAAGTCCTGTTATTTTGCTTGGTGGTTCTGTGTCTTCTTCTGTTATTGTTACGTGTAGGTCTATTATGTAGTATCCTGGTGCTGGTCCGTTTTCGTTTTCTTCTGATAGTATTATTGATTGGTTGTCATTTGGTGTGTAGGTTATTTCGTTGTATTCTATGGTGAAGTTGCATGTTTGGTCTGTGTGTCCGGCTTCTATGTTTATGAGGTAGTTTTCTTGTTCTCCGGGTATGGTGTTTGTTTGTTTTGTGTTTGTGTAGTCTTGTACTTGTACGGTTATGTTTATTCCTGATGGTGCTATGGTGTATGTGCTGTCTTGGTCTGTGTTTATGTATAGTGTTCCGTATATTGTTTTCGGATCATATCCTCCTGCATTCACATTTATGCTACTTAGTAGGGATACAGCTATTACGAGCGTTATGCTTAATGATAGAATTTTTTTATTCATATTATATGACCCTTTCATTATCTATATGGGTTTTTGCGTTTCTACTCCATATATGAGGCATTATATGCGAATAATAATATATAAACTAATTGGTAATTATTATTCAGCGTTTATTGTTTAAAAGACTTATTTGAAAAATAAGAAAAATAAAGAAGATTATTTTTTGTTTTTCTTCCTTGTTGCCAAAAAGAACAGTAAGAGTAAAACAATTACTATCAAGGCTGCACCTACATATAATAAGGTATTGTCTTCACCTGCAGGCTCTGTTCCGCCTGAGGGTTCTTCTGTTTCTTCTTCTATTGTTTCTCCAAGGCCTGTTGATGGGTTGTATTTGTAATCTTCTTTGCCGTTCCCATCTGTGTCAAGTAAATAGAATTCACCGTCTTTTTTAACTCCTGAATCTGAACCGTTTTCGTTGTTATGGAATTCATCGTAGGTACCATTTCCATTTTCATCAATTAGATATCCATCTACGTCTCCGTTATCTATGATGTGTACGTCTATTAAAACTTGTAGGCTTGTATTTCCAGATGGTGTACCATTTCCATTTTGATAGTCATCTATTGCGTTTACATTTATTGTGTAAATACCTGCAGATGACCAAGCATGTGTAATGTTATATGTTGTATTTTCTGCTACAAATTCGGTTACATTTTTAGTTGAATCTGCCCAGTAAAAAGTATAGCTAATATCATGTCCATCAGCATCAGTTGCAAGAACTGAATAAGTATATTCAGTGTTTTGGGTTCCCGTAAGTGTACCTGTAAAGTTTACAATTACTGGATGATTGTTTGGTATTATCATTTCGCCATCATCTGTATCATTGTCTTCCCCGTCGTCTGTGTCATCGTCATCATCATCATCGCCTGAAGGCGGAATATATGGAGGTGGTACATATGGTGGTGGTGTTGATTTTTTTGTTGGTGTTGCGCAGTTTTGATCTGATTGTTCTCCTTCGTTATTATTTGTGTCTACTGCGCTTATTTTGTAGCAGTAATTCTGCCCGTTTGTAAGGCCTGTATCTTGATAGGAGGTTGTGGTTTCTGTATCTATGGGGTTTGTATATCCATCTTGATTCCAATATATGTTATAATGATCGAAATCTGTTTCTGTGGCAGCGTCCCATTCTAGGTTGAGTTTTCCATCTTTTGCGTCTGTTACGCTAAGTCCTGTTATTTTGCTTGGTGGTTCTGTGTCTTCTTCTGTTATTGTTACGTGTAGGTCTATTATGTAGTATCCTGGTGCTGGTCCGTTTTCGTTTTCTTCTGATAGTATTATTGATTGGTTGTCATTTGGTGTGTAGGTTATTTCGTTGTATTCTATGGTGAAGTTGCATGTTTGGTCTGTGTGTCCGGCTTCTATGTTTATGAGGTAGTTTTCTTGTTCTCCGGGTATGGTGTTTGTTTGTTTTGTGTTTGTGTAGTCTTGTACTTGTACGGTTATGTTTATTCCTGATGGTGCTATGGTGTATGTGCTGTCTTGGTCTGTGTTTATGTATAGTGTTCCGTATATTGTTTTCGGATCATAATCTTCTGCATTTGCTGAAGGCATTATAACTAAAACCGATAGAAGCATGACTCCTACTAATATTAATGAATATATTTTCTTATTTAGCATTTATATTTGTCCCCCAATAATTGAGTTAAATCCCATATAACCCTTCTTAGTATTTATATTTATCTATTATTCTTATATAATAATATAATCGGCGTTGAATATTTAAATTTCTTAGTTTGATGTATAAGGCGAAGCAAGTGGATACAAATCTATGTTTCTAACATCATAATATGGAACGTTATATGATGAATCAATAATTCCATCTAAATCATTGTCAAATGCTCCTTCACTAGGTTCATCGAAATCATCCCAGTAGTTTCCTTCCATAATGGTTGTACTATTCCAATCACTTTCACCTAAATCATAACATTGCTCATCATACATTCCGCTGCTTGGATCAGAGTTATTTACAAAATTATTATGATATATCTTATGGTTTCCACCGTTTCCGATATTTATTGCATAATAGTAGTTTGAGTAAAAATTATTGTTGTAGATAAGATGCCTATGAGAGTTGTATGAAACTATGCCATTGTAATCATTTTCAGAAAGATTATTTCCCATAACTATATTATCAAAACATCCATCAAAATAGATTCCATGTTTGCTGTCATAAATTGTATTATTGTTTATTTTTGAATTATCAACAGAGTCTAATAAAAGACCAGTTTCAGAGTTATTTGTAATTATGTTGTTTTCAATTGTGTTATTGTCATCTCCCATAGTTCCATCTATATAAACGCCATATATAGAATTTGATAAAAACTGATTATCAATGATAGTTAGTTCTTTTGATAACTCAGTTGAAACATCGTTGTTTTGATTGTCTGTACAATAATTATTTTCAATTGTATTTTTGTCTGACTGTATAATTTTGATTCCGTATCCATTGTTTTTCATAATGTTATTCTTAATGACGTTGTCTTCTGCCCAGAATACGAATTTAATTGAAAAGGTATTGTACTCAAAAATATTATTTGAAATTTCATTGTTGGATGAATGTGTATGTAGGTGTATTCCTTCAGAACAATCAATAATATTATTTCCTGTGAGTATATTATTGTCACAGTACATATGTAGATATATGCCATAATTGGACTTGGTATTCTTTATTGTAAAACCTTGTATTTTAATTCCATCTCCATTAATGTAAACAGCCTCGCCTGTTCCCTCTGCATCGATTATTGTTGTATCTTTATCTTCACCAATGAGAGTAATAGATTTGAAAATACTCAATTGCTCATAATACGTTCCACTGTATACATAGATAGTATGGCCGTTTAATGTGTTGCTGTCATCTATTGCTGATTGGATTGTTGTAAAAGTTTCACCTGTATCAAGATTTATCACAGGATCTTGTGGCGGGCTACACTCTTGACCATATAAAAAAATACTGTAGAGGTCTCCACCACCCTCGGAGTCATCATCGATTAAAATAGTATAAGGACCTTGTGATGGGTCCCAATTTACGTTACCTCGTCCAGTGCTTTTTGTAAATGATTCAACGTTTTGGATGTTTACAGGAAGATACGAGTTACCTTCGATAAGATAGGTATCTGATCCCTGTGGCAGTGTTACTGTGTAAAATACATCATTTACTTTAATATATCCACAATAGGAAGGAAAATCTTCGCAGTTATCTGTACTTCCTATTGGGGCATAGTTTCTATGATGTATTGATAGTTGACAATTATCAACAGTAACCCAATCACTGCCGTCGATGCACGCAGTGAACGTTAGTCAACTTGACTCGTGGCAAACTACAGACACGTGAGCAACATCTGAATCAATTTCTTCAATAGGTTCTC
>CAZQXW010000048.1:0-15424 GCA_964597365.1 uncultured Thermoplasmatales archaeon
ATGATTCAAAATCATCTTTTTCGCTTTATATCAACCATAGAGACACCTTTACAGGCATTACAGACATCGACAGAAGCCTCACCATGACAAAGTTTGCATATCTTACTAAAAAAATACAAGATGTAAACAACAGTGTTTCAACAAAGATGTTTGGAAAGGAATTTCGATCTCCAGGACATGTGCCAATATGTGTTGCAGCAGAAAAACTATTAGATGAGCGCAGAGGGCATACAGAACTTGTTGTATCTATTCTTGAGATGGCCAGACTCTCGCCTGCTGGAAGCGGCTGTGAGATAATGGGAGACGATGGAAAAGCCCTTTCAAAAGAAAAAGCAAAACAATACGCAGAAGATAACAACCTTGTATTTCTTGAAGGAAAAGAAATAATCGAGGCTTGGAAAAAATGGTCAAAGTAATGGCAACAGGAACATTTGATATTCTTCATTTAGGTCATATTTATTTTTTAAAAGAAGCAAAAAAATTAGGAGATACCCTTGCAGTAGTCGTTGCAACTGACTCTACTGTTAGAAAACTCAAACATGAACCAGTAAATCCTGAGAAAATAAGACTCGATCTCATAAAAGAACTAAGAGTAGTAGACGAAGCATACTTGGGTCACGAAGAAGACATGTATGAGGTTGTAAAGGAAATTAAACCAGACATAATAGCACTAGGATATGACCAAGTCCATGATGAAAAAGCCGTTGAAAAAGAACTTAAAAAAAGAAATATAAATGCAAAAATTGTAAGACTAGCAGAATACGAAGGTGGAAGTGATTTGGAAGGTACTCGTAAGATAATCAGCAAAATTATTTCTGCTTACGAAATTCAGAAGACAATAGAACGAATCGAGGGAGAGCATAAATGAAACTTATCGGAATTGCTGATACTACATTTGCAAGATATAACATGGGGAAAGCAGCAATCAATGAGTTGAAATCAAACAATACTGGTTTTAAAATTATACATTACACAGTACCAGGCATCAAAGACTTGCCAGTTGCTTGCAAGAAGCTTTTTGATGAAGAAAACTGTGATATTGTAATGGCGCTTGGAATGCCCGGGCCAAAACCAATCGACAAACAATGTGCACACGAGGCAAGCACAGGCCTTATTCAAGTTCAACTTTTAACAAACAAACATATCTTAGAAGTCTTTGTCCATGAAGACGAAGCAGAAGATGAAAAAACACTAGAGTGGCTTGCAGACAAAAGAAGTCGTGAGCATGCAATTAATTGTTTAGATTTACTATTCAATCCGGAGAAACTTACAAAAGAAGCAGGTAAGGGTCTTCGAGAAGGATTTAGGGATGCAGGGCAGTTAAGGATGTGAAAAAATATGGCTAAAAATGAAAAAATAAGAATTGGAGCAGTTGTATCAGAGTTCAACTATGACATTACAATGATGATGCTTGAACGTGCAAAAGAACATGCAAAATTTTTAGGCGCAGAAATTACTGAAATTATAAAAGTACCCGGTGTTTTTGACATGGGACTTGGAATTAAAAAACTACTTCAAAAGAAAAACATCGACGGAGTTGTAACTATTGGAGCAGTAATAGAAGGTGAAACAGAGCATGATGATGTAGTAATCTCTCATGCTGCAAGAAAAATAGCAGATCTTGCACTCGAGTTTGACAAACCAGTAGGCCTTGGCATTTCAGGGCCAGGTATGACACGTCTTCAAGCAGAAGCAAGAATAGAAAGAGCAAAAGCAGCAGTTGAATCTGTTGTAAAAATGCATAGAGGTTTAAACCTCTAAATTTTTTTAAATAATGTATGGTTCTGTTGAAGGATTTCTATCAAGAGCAAAGCCTATAGGAAGTCTCCAATAATCAAGTATTCTATTACTAAAAATCTTCTCTTTAGTATAAATTATAGGCAAGAACTTTGGCAATTTTTTAAGAAATGGTATTTTTAATCCTATCCAATCATCCCAATAATTTCTGTTGAAATCATTTTCAAAAGACATCACAATCTCAATATGCTTTACTTTATTTCCTATAAAATTGTTCTTAGTTATGTTATTGGTATTCGATCTCATTATAGTCAGCCCTAATAAGTTATTTGAGATGTTGTTTTTTGAAACATTGTTATTATTGCAATCAGAATATATCTCATAGCAACTCAGCCCACCTGCAGAAAAAGCAATTCCAAATATGTTATCAAAAATATCGTTGTTATATATTCTATTTCCATCTGAGTTGTTTAGGATTATTCCAAAATCTGTGTTTTCATAAATCAAATTATTTCTGATAATATTATTATTGGAGTTAAAAACAGATATTCCAAGTGTTGTACCATGTATTGTTAGATTCTCAACAATAAAATCAGTGCAGCCAATAAGTATCACTTGTCCTGCATCCTCTGGTACTTTTAAACCAGTCTGATTGTAATAGTAATAGATAATTTTGTTGTTTACCTTGTTGCTTAAATCAATATCCTGCTTTTGATCTGTAAGAATGCCACTACCATACATCGAGTTGTTTCTAAGGGTATTATTTTCGGAAAAATCAAGAGCAACACCATCCCAGTATCCTTCAAGATAGTTATCAGCAATAAAATTATTATCTGAATGCATAAACCACATTGCAAAGTTTGTACTTATGCAATTTAGATTAGCAATAAAGCTGTTATTGGTTTGAGCTTTTACAGCCGAGTTGAAAAAATAATCTAGTCCAATACCTGTATTTTTCAAAGTAAAATTGCTAAGATAGACATTATCTGCAGAAATTAAAACTGCATCTCCTTTTTCATCTGCATCTACAATTGTTGTTTCTTTATTTTCTCCTATGAGATTTATTGATTTGTCAATAACAATTGTTTCATAATATGTACCATTAAAAACAAATATTGTATCAAAATTAGATGAGTTATCTATTGCACTTTGTATGCTAGAGTAATTAGCAGGTCCTTGTCCACCAACATAAGAAATTGATGTAGAGTTTTTTTCATAAAAAGATTCAGATGCAGAGAAAGAAAAACAGCTAGAAAACAAAAGTATAAACAATCCTAAAAAGGTAAATATTATTTTTCTCGACATGATTTATTAATAATGCAGAATATATAAAAGATTTTTCATAAAATAGTTTATTTCTCTTTGTCCTTATTCAAGTTTTTAAAAAGAGATGGCAAGTGAATGTTATATGAACCGTCTTTTTGAATTATAATTGGCTCTTCTTCAAGTAGTCCTTTTAAATCAATATTGTAGCTTCCAGGTCTTTCTATGTCAATTGTCTCTGGAGAATCAGAACGATCCATCTCGCTTTTGATTTTTTCAATAGCCTCATTTCTAAAATCATCACCAGTTAAAATATCAACATCTTCTTTTTTATCATTCTTTAAAGCCTTTTTTTCTGGAAGATGCTTCTGCATTGCTTTTCTTACATCTTTTGCTTTAATATTTGCCCATTTACCAGATTTGTCAACAAGGTTTTCTCCATCAGGACCCATTAGTTCAAGAATCGCAGAGTTGATATCTTTACCAACTTCTTTAGTGATCTTTTGTCTTTGTTCTTCGTCAAGAGGGGTTTTAGTGAAAAAAAATCTGTTACCGCCACAATCTGGACATCCCTTCAACAATTGGGAAGATCCTTCCTCGAATATTTTTCCACATTTAAGACATTGATGAGGCATAAATTATTTTGCTCCAGTGCCGGATATAATTTTGGTTTGAATCATTTCATTGTCCTTTTTTACCATCTTAAGAAGGTCTGCAGGTCCTATCAAAGTCATTCTTGGCTTTTTAGCAAGTCCAAATAATTTTTGTAAAAATGTTGGGGTATCTTCACCATATCCTTCCATTTCTACGCCGATAAATGTATCATGTTCAATTTCTGCCATTGTCCTCTCTATAAGACGAGCCTGCTCCATTGGAGTTAGGCCTTGCTCAAGAACAAGTATTTTTCCTTTTTTGACTTCCTTTAAAATAAATTTAAGTTTTTCATCAGATGAAAGTTCTCCTAGTTTCTGGCGCGATACAAGATTAAAACATACACCTTTGTCTTTTTTTGTCATAGAACAAATTACCTCCTTTTCTTCTTACGGCTTTTTTTGAAATGTTTGACCATGGTAGAGTACAGTGTATCGCTGTTATATCCTGTAAGTGCACTGATTGGCACTACGGGATGTTGAGGAAAAGCTGATTTAAGCGTCGCAGGACTTGATTCTTCCATGTCTATTTTGTTTGCAGCAATAAGAACTGGAAGGTTTCTTGCTTCAAGATTGCCAAGGATTGTTACATTTACCTGAGTGAAAGGATCTTGAGTAGAATCCATTACAAGTAAAACACCGTCAATGTCTTCGAGCCATTTTATTGATTCTATAACTCCTTCAGTGGCTTCCTTTGCTCGGCGTTTTGCCTCGTCGCGATCTAGACCCCATGTTTTCATAAATTCTTTAAAATCAACTTTTGTAGAAATTCCTGGCGTGTCAACTATATCCATTGCAAGTGAAGAATTCCCATTTTCAAGCTTTACATCTTTCTTCCATTTTGCACGCCGGGTTTCATGTGGAATATCTGAGACACTACCCATAATATCTCCGGTCCAATCACGAAGTATTCTATTTGCAAGTGTTGTTTTTCCAACATTCGGCGGACCGTATATTCCTATCTTTGCATGCTTCTTGCCAAAAATCTTTTGAAGCATAGAAGAAAGACTAACTTTTCCAAATAATCCCATCCAACTATTACCTCCTAGTAACTAGGTTATAACTCAAGAAACGGTATGTATATATTGCTTTATATGTTTAATGGTATAATTATATTAAAGGAGGGAATTATTTTACGACGAAATATATAATTTAGCTAAGAAAAATAACAAAATACCTATGAATTATATGAAAATCCTTAAATATCAACAGATTCATTCTAGTTTACTCTGTTTTATATTGGGAGGATTGATGCTAAATGGCTGAGGAAAATAAAGTTGTAAAAAATGTTGAGAATTTGGATTCACTTAAAGAAAAATTAAATACAGTCACAAATGAAATTGACGCAATTAAACTTTCTTTTAGCAAAAGTGCTGAAGATCTATCAAGGATACAAAACATGCTTAATATTGGTAACATAGAAGACATAAGCGGTGTTTTAGATAAATACGAAAACCAAGTCGCCGAGGCAGAAAAGAAGAGAATAGAGGCTGCTGAATCTAGTAAAAAATACAGCGAAGAACTTGAAAAGGAAAAAGAAAGACTCATAAAACTATGGGATGCATACAAGAACCAGGAAGAAGAACTAAGTCACACTGAGAAAAAACTTACTGAATACGAAGAACGTGTAAAAGCAGCAGAAGCTGCAAAAGGACAAGTAGAAGATGATTACGTAGCAAGGATTAAAACATTGGAGCAAAAACTACAAGAAAACGAGGGAAAAGCAAATCAATATGAAGAATTCAAACAAAAATGTGAAGATTTTGATACAATTAGAAATAATCTTGAGCAAGAAGTACAAACTCTAAAAAATCATGTTAACGAAAAAGATACAGAAATCACAAGACTAAACACAGAACTTGCTGAAGCAAAAGAAATGGAAAACTATGTAGAATACAAAGACAAATATGAAGAACTAAACGCTGAATATGAAAAAGAAAAAGAACGCCTTACAAAGCTTTACCAGCTATACGAAGAAACAGATACAGAGTGCAAAAGACTCAAAGAAGAAAACAAAAACTGGGAAAACTGGTACAAAGGCAAAATGGACATGTTCAACAGATTATTCTCAACAAGTCCACCACCTACAGCAGGAGTAGACACAACACCTGCAACTGAAGAAGGACCAGAAAAACCTGAAGAAATAGAAAACAACAAACCTAAACTCAAGAAAAAACTCAAATTCAGAAAATAAAAAAACAATTTTTCTCTTTTTTTATTCTAATTTTATAGTGCTAAATCCCTCTTCATTTTCACTTACATAGATTATGTTTTCCATATCGTTTTTTACATCTTCGATATGAGTTATTAAAAATATCTGTCTAAATTTTGATGAAAGAGAGTTTAGTGCTTTCATTATATTCTGACGGCGAATATGATCTTGTGAACCGAATATTTCATCAAGAATGATAAAGTTGAAAACACCACCAGCACGTTCAGTAATCACTTCAGATATTGCAAGTCTTAAACAAAGATTTGCAAGGTCTTCTTCTCCACCACTAAATCGTTTAATATTGTAAAGTTCTCCATCATCATAAACCTGAAGATCATATTTTTCGTCAAGTTCAACCTCAGGATACTTACCATTTGTAAGACGGTTGAAAAAATCAGATGCATAGCTTGAAAGAGTAGGCCTAATTCGCGATATAAGAAAAGTTCTAAAATCAGACATCAAATCAGATAAAACGGAAAGATATCGTACTTTGTTTTTACCTTCCTTTATTTGTTTTTTGAACTTTTGTATCTGCTCAATTTTTTCTTTTAAATTTTTAATTTCTTTGTCGTTTAGTTTTATGTCATTTTGTTTTCTTTCCAATTCAAGCTTTAATTCAGAAAGCGTGTCTTTTTTGTCACTAACAAGTTTTTGAGAGGAGTCTGCTTTTTTGTAAAACTCCTCGACTTGTTTTTTTGTTTTTTCAAACACTTTTTCATCAAAAGAAATTTTTCCTATTTTCTTAAGATTTGATTCTTTTTTAGCCAAAAGCTGTTTTTCAGATTTAAGCTCTGTATTGATATGTTTTATTGTTGAATCTATCCTTTCTTTTTCTCGTAGTTCTTTTTGAAGATAATTATGTCTTTTTTCAAGTGCTGTTTTTTCTCTAATGCTTCTTTCTTTTTGTTCTTCTTTTTCTTTTATTTCTTTTGAGTATTTTTCTTTTTCATCTTTTTTTGTTTTGATTTCTTTTTCAAATCTTTTTATCAAAACATTATATTGATCTGAAAGAACCCGCTCGCATGTAGGACACTCGGCCTTGGGGCCTATTTTTTTGATTTTGTCTTTCTTCTTTGTAATATCCTCAATATCTTTTTGAACCCTATAAGAAAGAGTTTTTCTTTTTTCAATTTCTTTTACGAAAGTCTCAATTTTTTTATTTGTATCTTTTAGTCTATTCTCAATCGATTTTAAATCAGAGTCAATATTTTTGAATTTGCTGAGTTTTTTTGTCTCAGCATCTAGGTTTTTATTTCTTTTTAGAAGTTTTTCTTTTAGTTCTTTTATTTCTTTTTCCAGTTTTAATTTGTTTTCAAAAGAAGTTTTTAGTTCTGCTTGTTCTTCTTTTTCTTTTTTGAGTCTTTCATATTCTTTTTTGTTTTCTTCAACTGTTTTTTTGAGTTTTTCAAGTTCCTTTTTTCCTTTTTCTGTCTTTTGTCTTAGTGTTTTTATTTCCTTGTTTATTTTTTGTTGCTGGGTTTCATATTCTTTGATTTGTTGTTTGTATACGTCATCTTTGTCTTTTTTGTTTTCATCAAGTATTTCCTCACTTAGCTTATCGACAATGTTTGATTGTTCTTTTTTATCTGAGCGTATTTCTTTTATCACATCATCAAGTGAGTCTATTCCAAGCATACGAAGTATTAGCGGTCTTCGTTCACTTGCGTTCATGCTGCTTAGTGCATTGAGTTCTTTTTGACGTGCAAATATGCTTGTGAAAAATGATTTGAAATCCATTCCTAGTTTTTTTTGTATGAAGCGCGTTACTGATTCTGCACTTGTTGCTGCGACTTTTCCATTTATTGTTGCTGTTGCTTGTACTGTTAGGCTTTTGCCTTTCATCTCACGTACTACTCTGTAGTTTTCACCTTCGAATACGAACTCTAGTTCTACTCTGCATGGATCGGTTGATGCTAGATTTTTGGTTTTGATTTGATCAGCTGCAGTCCTTGCTGCAACAGGGCCATACAACACCCATGCAACTGCTTCAAAAATCGTGCTTTTCCCAGCACCATTAAGGCCTACTACACCCGTTACACCATCTGGAAATTCTATTGTTGCGTTTTTGAATTTTCTAAAGTTTTTGAGTGTGAGATTCTTTAGTATCATTTTCCTTCTTCTCTTGCCTGGATTTTTTCAATGTAGCCTATACCTAGTTCTTTGACAGTGTCAGAATCTTGTATTTTTTGTGCTTCTAAAAATTTTATAAACTCGTTTACTAGTGCATCTATCTTTGAAGAACTTGCTTGTTTTTCACCTGCTTCTTTTTTTGTAATATTTGCTTTTATTTCATAATGTACTGCGTTTTGTGTTAGTTTTCGTATTTCGTTAAAATCTAGACTTCGATAGATTGACGAGGGGATATCATCAAGTGTTATTCTTATGGTTTTTTCTTTGGGTTTTGCTTTAGTTACTTTTTCTTTTATTTTTTTCATTACTTCTTCGAGTTTTAGATTAGAGCATTTTATTGGTTTTACATCTACCATCGGCCTTGTTTTTATTTCAACAAACCTTGGTATGATTTTATCCGAAAGACTGAGTTCTATGAACCCTTTCTTATCGTTTGCATCGGTAAATGTGAGGCTTTCTGTGGAGCCTGAATAAAATGCATTTTTTGCAAGTTGTGTATATCTGTGAAAATGACCAAGTGCGATGTAGTCAAAATTTCTAGAAAGAACTTTTGCAGGAATTATGAGTTCGTTGAACTCATTCATTGTAAAATCTTGAACACCTGTGACAGAGCCATGTGAAACAAAAATATTGTAATCGGATTTTTTGTCTGGTTTTAATCTCTTGAGTTCCTCGTTGTATTCTTTTTTTGTGTTGCATTGAGGTATAGCATGAATAGTTATTTTTTTGTCATTTATTTCAAAACTAAGGGTTTCGTATTTACCATTATAAACAGGATAGGTATGATCTATGTTGTCAAAGATACTGAAGATATGGCCTGTTTCTTTTAGCTTTGGATGCTCATGATTTCCCGATATTATCACTATTGGTATTTTCTTTTTTGTGAGTCTGAATATTTGATTTATTGCAAAAGTAATTGCTCTATTATTTGGTCTTACAGAGTCAAATAAGTCCCCTGCATGAATTATAAGATCCGGGTTTTTTTCAACAGCGTAATCTATGAATTCTTTGAATGCTTTATAGATATCCATTTCACGTTGATTTATTCCATCAGGTGTTGCTTTGCGATAGGCAGAAAAGCCAAGATGCGTATCAGAAACGTGAAGTATTTTCATAATAATATCAACTTATTTTAAGCGAGAAAGTTTCATACAAACAATATCACAAACTAAAGTTTCTGCATCAAGCGTTGGCGCAATTGGTGGCGCATATGCTGTTTCAAGTTTTGATAACTGTTCTACAGCAATATCTGAGAGGATCGCTGTTGCAAATGTGTTTATTCTCTGTGCTGCCTTATCACCTAATGCTTGAGCACTTAGTATCTTTTTTGTTTTTCCATCAACGTTTAGTTTTATAGTAATTTTATTACCCCCTGGAAAATACTCTGGCAGCGAGCTGCCATTATATTTTGCAGAAATAAATTTGTAATCAGAAAGTTCTTTATTTGAAAGACCTACAGCAGCTACTTCCAATCCAAAAAAAGTTGAAGTACATGTCTGTAGCACTCCATCAGGTAAATTGTATTCTCCCCCTGCAGCATTTACTCCTGCAGCAATTGCTTGTCTTACTGCAATACTTCCAAGACCAACTGGTACTTCTTTTTTAGAAATAAAGTCAATGAACTCGGTACAATCACCTGCAGCATATACATTTTTTACACTTGTCTCAGATTTGTTATTTACTACTATTCCTCCACATTTTCCAATCAGGCATCCAGCATTTTTTGCAAGTGTTGTTTCGGCTCTGCAACCTGCTCCGATTACTAAGATATCCGTTTTTATTTTTGCTTCAGAATTAGTTTTGTTATTCTTTATCACTACATTTGAAACTTTGTTGTTTTGTGTTTCGATTTTTGTTACAAGATGATTTGTAATAATCTGTATATTATCAGATAATTCTTTTTCAATTAAAGCAGACATATCACTGTCAAATATCCTTGGAAGGATGCTTTCAAGTGCTTCAACTACTGTTACTTTGAGTCCTTTTTCTTTAAAGGATTCTGCAAGCTCAAGTCCGATAAAGCCAGCCCCAACAATTACTGCAGAATCCCCTTTTTTAATAAAATTTGATATGTTTTCTGCATCATTTATTGTTCGAAGAGTAAAAACACCATTTACAAGTTTATTTTCTGATTTTATGTTCTCAATTGGTGGAATAAAAGGTTTTGCACCAGTCGTAATGATTAGTTTATCATAGGCTTTTTCGATTACATCTTTTCCTTTTTTTGCATAAATTATTTTTTTGTTAGTATCAATTGTTTCAACATTTGTATTTAAAAATAATTCAATTTTTGCTTTTTTGAACCATTCCTCTGAAAACTCTATAAGATCGGAAGTATTAGGGATTCTACCAGATATAGCATAAGGCATTCCACACTTAGAATACTGAGGAAAAGGCCCTTTTTCAAAAACTGTTATGTTTGCTTTTCTATCTGTTTTTCGCACGAATTGTGCAGCGGTTCCACCACCTGCTCCACAACCTATTATTACTATTTTTCTCTGTTCTTCCAAATAAAACCCCTGAGCATGTCAAACAGAACTGATTTTTAATATTTTTGCCACTTTAGACAATATTGTAAATTTTTAATAGAAAGTTTTTTAAGAAATATTTTGCTCTTATATTTGTAATTTATTTGTAAGTGTTGTGTAAATCACACAATTTTGTGAGGAGAGAAATATGGGAAAGTTTTGTTCTAAATGCGGAGCTGAAATAGATAAGGGTGCAAAGTTTTGTATTGGTTGCGGTGCACATGTTGAAGAAGAAAATGTGCAGCAAGCCCCTGCAGAACCTGTGGCACAAAAAACACCTACACCGCCGCCCCCACCAAAAAACACTGTACAAAAAGCTATACCCCCAGTTACTCAAAACCCAATTCCTAAAAAATCAAACACAATGAAAATTTTCGCAGTAATAGCTGTTGTAGCAATTGTAATAATCGCTGCTTTTGCCTTTGGTTTTATGATGGGTGGTAGTGATAGTGGTACACTTAAAGGAACTGAGGACTATGGAGTTATTATGGGGAGAGTAAAAAACACAAATGGATACATGCTTGGAGATGTAAGTGTTAAAGCAGATGGTAACTTGGTAGAAACAAATGATCAAGGATGGTTTAGTTTATCAAATATTGATGCAAATGATAGAGTGATTGTAGATTTTGAAAAAGATGATTATGCAACGACTCATAAAGTTGTAGATGTGAACTCAGGAGATAGTAGTTTTATTGATATTTACATGAGCCCTGTTGATACTAGTACTTCATTTAATTCACAGAATGGTGCTACTATCACCACAAGTAACGGTGGATCTATCAACATCGGTGCAAATGATATAGCTTATTCAAATGGTAATGCTTATACTGGCACAGTACAGGCAGATGTTACAGTGTTTGATCCAAGCGATGAAGAGGATGCAGGAGCATTTCCTGGAGAATATTTGGGTCTTTCAAACGGAGAATATGTACCTATAAAATCATTTGGATTTATTGATGTAACATTAACCGATCAGAGTGGAAATGAGCTTGACATAAAAAGTGGTGAAACAGCAACTGTGACTGTGCCTGTTCCAACAAGCATGCAATCTGAAGCATCTAGTATGGGTTCGTGCCCACTTTGGTATTTTGATACAGATTCAGGATATTGGATTGAAGAAGGACAAGGAACTTATGATTCAAATTCAAAATCTTTTACAGGAACTGTCACACACTTTTCAACCTGGAATTATGATGTTGCATATCCAAGAGCTTACATAAGCGGCCGGGTTGTAAACTCAGCAGGCACCCCCGTGGCTGGAGCCATTGTTAATTGCTGGGGGACAGGTTGGAAATACAGTAAATGGGCAAGCGGTGAGACGTCGACAGCATCGGATGGTACATTTACTAAAATACCTGTTGAATGTACAGTAATTTTCAAATATCAAGCATCAAAAGGAGGATATGATAGTTCAGAGTACACAATTCCAAGGGCATTAGCTTGTGATGAAGAATACGATGTTGGAGATATTGTTTTAGGTTCTGTTGCTTCTGCTCAAATAACATTAACATGGGATTTAAATCCAGATGACCTAGACAGTCATTTAGTTATTCCTGCCTATAGTGAAAATGAGCAATTCCATTTGTATTATCCATATAGTATGGATAGCGGATATGATTTTTCAGATTCTTATCCACATGCAAATTTAGATACAGATGATACAACAAGTTATGGACCTGAAGTTGTAACTATTCTACAGATGCATCCTGGAACATATAGATACTGTGTAAGACACTTTGCGGGTACTGGAGACATTGAAAATTCTGGAGCTGAAATAAACGTGATAATACAAGGAGTAGGAATCTACAAATTTACACCACCATCAAATCAAGAAGACGGAACAGATGTATGGAGAGTATTTGATATAGTTGTAGACTCGAGTGGAATGATTACTGCAGTAAACACGATAAATGATTATGTTACAGGCTATGATGAATCCGAGGTATTTTACCCATAAAAAAATAAAATAGAATAAAAAATCATTTTATTCTTTTTTCTTTGTAGTCTTCTTTTTGGTTGTTGTCTTCTTTGTTGTTTTCTTTGTGGTTTTTTTAGCAGAAGATTTTTTTGTGGTTGATTTTTTAGCAGAAGTCTTTTTTGCTGCAGGTTTCTTTTTTTCTTCTTTTTCTTCTTCTACTTTTTCATCCTTTGTTTCTTCTTTGGTTTCTTTTGGCTCTTCCTCAGACGGTAATTCGGGAACTTCTTCCTTTGTCTCTGTCTCTTCTACTTCTTCTGTTTCTGGTTTTTCTTCTTTTTTGGTTTTCTTTGTTTTCTTTTCTTTGGTTTCCTTTGGCTCTTCAGTTGTTTCTTCTTTTTTAGGTGATTTTTTGTCCTCTATCTCGATGGTAGGCTCTGAAACTAGTTCTGTTTTGTAGATTTCAACTCTTTTTACGGGATAGAGTTTTTTACAGTTTTTGTAAATTTCACTTCCGATTTGGCCATCTATTACGTTTTTGACAAACTCTGAGAGAGTGCTTTTCTTTGCTTGTTCTGTAATTGTTTTTTTCATTGATTCGCGTACGACTCTCTTCTGTGAGTTTTGAATACGTTTGTCTGTTGTTGCAAAAGGTTTTACTCTGATTACTGCACCGTCGCGTGTTGTTGCATCATATACTCCATCAATTTTTGATCTTCTACGTCTAATCATTCTGCGAAGATAATCAGATGTTAATGTGTGACCATCAAAACGAGTATGTGCTTTGTTTTCTTCTACATTGTGGACTTTAAAGTATAAAACAATATGAGATTTTCTAAAATCATTTGTTAAATCTTGTAAAGATACACCAGTTACTCTGTTTATGAGTTTATCAGGGTTATCTGTAAGTGTATCTGCAATAGTTACACTATCGAATGCTGGTGGTGCAAGTATGTTATACCACTTTTTTGCTTTCCATCTGTCTTTTACTTTCCTTGCGGCTGCACGACTCCTTGCTTTTGCCATATTTATCACTTGTATTTCTAATAGTTAAATTAATTAGTTTTTTCCGTAATATAGTTATTATACTTAAAATTATGCTGGGAGATAGTACCTCCGAAAGTATCAGCATTACTTTAGGTTTTGTATAAAAATCTCATATAAATATCCTTCTCCAGATAAGAAATGCTTAAAATAATTAAGAATTAAACAAGTTTTTCTCCAGTTAAACAGTAAAAAGTAAAGTAAAAAATCTACTACAAATTAACCAAAAAATGCATTATAAATCCAGACACTATACACATCAACCTCCTCCCGGATCAATAGTATACAAAACGGTTCCAAAATACTTTGAAGTAACCAAATAATCTTCTTTGACATATCCGAACAATGCAAGCCAAATCAGTATATCAGCGAGTAACCAAAGGTTATACAACATTACAGAGAATAAGAAATAGAAAATTCGTATTTGATAATTCTTAGACGTGGTTTTAGGTAAGAATGAATGTTTTTTAACACGATAACTTGTCTCGATACCCCAACGTTTACCATAAAGTAAAAATAGTCTTTCAGCAAGGTTTACATCATTCTCATCAAATATCTCATTAGTGGCAAATGCTCGTTTGTTTCCTTCTTCGTCATTGACAATTACCACGTTAAAAACACTGTTTTCCATCTCATAATCATTTACCACAGTTGAGGGAGGCATAATTTTTAAAAGTCTTTTAATTCTTGAATTTGCAGAGCAAGGGATAAGAAACTTAAGCCTAAAATTCTTAAAAAGATTAATGGAAGTTGAGTCAAAGAAACCACGGTCAGCATAGATACGATTTATCCTAATTCGTTGTTGAGTAAAACTAAGAAGTTTCTTCAAGATTTTTTCTTTACTATCAAAAGGGCCAACAGGCAAAGCAAGAAGAGTAAATCGTTTTCCAGACTCAACAATATTGATAGTGGCAAACTTATAACATTTTGTAGTTCCTCGCTCTGGTTTCTTACCAACAACCATCGGAGAAGATCTATCACCATAAAAGTACCACTCTGTGAAATCAATAGCGACATCATACCTTTTATGAACGTCAATTATGTTAGTTTGTTTTGTCATATTCCAGAGGATCTCAAAAAGAGTTAGATACATATGTTGAATTTCTCTGAAATCACCATAGTTTTTCAAATGATACAATAGTGTATCTGCGTTAGGACTAATGCTTGTTCTTAACTCTTTAAAGGTTTTTGAACCGTTCTCTGCAAAGTCTCTTGTCATACCCATATGGATCATGAGATCTATGAACTGATTTTTACTATAAACTGCATTATGGTTTAGATTTAGTTTTATAAAAGGCGATAACCGTTTCTTTAGAAGTTTACATATCTCTTTAGTTTTATCATTTTTCTGGAGATATTGATTCCTACTTTTTGTTTTCTTAACTGGAGTATTTGGTTCAAATGTTTTGATATCAAGTAGTATTCCAAATTTCTCAGAGACTTCCTCTATCTTTCTTGCTGTGTATTTCAATAGTTTCTTAGTATTTTCATCAATTACTCTGCATTGAAAATTACTAATCGTTCTTTGATTAGGTGTTTTACTAAACCCAAGAGCATATTTTTCTCTTGGGTGAGTTTTCAGATAATTTACGAGTTCTGTTTGAAAACGGATTCCTTTTAACTTTTGAAACAAAAGAAGTCTAAGAAATGATTCATATAGATATTCAATTGACCTGTATTCTCGGTTTTTAAAAAATGATACATCTAATTTGTTTAGAAAATCAACTATCTCAATGTTTTTTTCTTGTTTGAATTGCTCGAATGTGTTATATATCTCCTTTTCAATTTTTATTTTGGAGATGTTTTGTTTGCTTGGCTGCATTCATATGTCTCCAGGTGGAGGAAGTTAGGGCTTCCTTCACCCGATTAACTCTTTTAGTATACTACTTATAAAGTATATACTTATTGAGTATATAAAACTTACTCTGTAAATAACATACTTAAA
>CAZQXW010000049.1:0-14628 GCA_964597365.1 uncultured Thermoplasmatales archaeon
TATAAGACCTAATAATTTATTCACAATTATTGTGGACTGGAGAGATTGAGGAAAATGCCTAAAGACAAAAATGTAAATATCAAACTAGAACTAGATCGAGATGCTAAAGGCAAATTAAGGATAGTTGCTCATTTTAACTCAAAAGCACCAAACATATTTATCAACAAAAACGAGTATGTATGGATGCCTACTTTAGAAGAAAAAGACTTAATAAATGAGGCTTTTAATTTTATGCCTTCAAATGCTTCTTCTAACAGTTCAAAAACTCTTTCTACAGATAAAACAGAAGCTGAAGCTAAGAAAGAGACAAAAATTGAACAAGAGCCAGAACCTGAACCAGAGCCAGAAATAACAGAGGAGACCGAGCCTTCTGTTTTTGAAAGAATAAAAGATGATGCTGTTTTCAAAGTGCCTGATTCAGAAAAAAATGAAAATGATAAAAATGAAGAAGTCAAAGATCCGGAAATGGAGCCACAAATAGAAGTTAAAAAAGAAGAACCCTCTGAAGATAAAAAAATCGAAGAAGATGATGGTCTTATTGTAGAAGCAGATGAAGAAGCAATAAGAGAGGCCTTAAAAAAACATGAAAAAGACGATGATGATGAACTTGACAAATCTATGAGGGAAGTCGATGAAAAAACAATAATTGACAGAGTTCTGAGTCAGAAGAAAAAAGGTAAATGGTCAAAAAAACAATAATTCATTTTATTTCATAAAGATTATCTGAGTAATCTTTTACAAATAAAAGTTTTTTATCTCCTTTGTCCACAAAAAAAGGTTTTAATTTATTTTCTTTACATTTTTTAACAAAATTGTCCTTATTATAAACTTCTATGCACACATGATTAAAGATATATTCTGTTTTATTGTGTGTTATAAAAATTTCAAAAACACATTTTTCATTTCCATAAACAACAACATCGGTTTCTTCTGAAGTATTAAATATTTGCTTTGCAAGTTCTTCTGATAATTTAAACTCTTTAATAAAATCTAAATCTAGTATTTCTTTGAAAAAAACATCTGCTTGTTTTTTATTGTTATATTGAAGGGCTACATGTTGAGTTATGGTCTCTTCGCTCATTTCATCATCACAAAATAAAAAAAATAAAGAACTAAAGAGTTCTTTATAATATGTCCAATTCTTTTCCTAGTTTTTCGAATTTTTCAAGTGTGAAATCAAGGTCTTCTCTTGTAAGTCCTGCATTCATCATGGTTCTAATTCTTGCCTTGTCACGAGCGACCATTGGAAATACAATTGGTAGAGCAAATATTCCTTCTTCGTATAATCTGTTGGATAGTTTTTTTGCCTTTGAACTCTCTCCTACAATCACGGGTGTTATCGGTGTCTCAGAATTTCCACAATCAAATCCCATTGAAATTAGTTCTTTTTTGAAATAATTTGTATTGTCCCATAGGTTTTTGACATGTTTCGGCTCTGTTTCAAGAACATCAATTGCTGCAAGTTGTGCGCCTGCAACTGCTGGTGGGTGACTTCCAGATAAAAGCCATGTACGGCTCTTGTTGTAAGCAAAGTTTACAAGGTCTTGGCTTCCTGCTACAAGTCCTCCAACAACTCCAAATGCTTTTGAAAATGTGCCCATTTCTACATCGATTTTTCCTTCAAGACCATAGTGTGCACCAATACCTCTTCCATCTGGGCCGATAACTCCTTCTCCATGTGCGTCATCAACATAGGTCATTGCACCGTATTCTTGTGCTAGTTTTACGATCTTGTCCATTGGTGCAATATCTCCATCCATTGAAAATACTCCATCTGTTATGATAAGAATTCTTCTGTAATCTTTTTTGTCTGCATCTTTTAGGACTTTTTCAAGCTCACCCATATCACAGTGTTTGTATACTGCTCTATCTGTTTTTGTAAGTCTTACACCATCAATTATGCTGCCATGATTCAATTCATCAGATATGATTATATCTCCTTTACCTGCGAGTTGTGGTATAAGACCTGCATTTGCTGCAAAACCTGTTTGATACACTAATGATGATTCAGTTCCCTTGAATTTTGCCAGTCGTTTTTCAACTTCCATATGTATGCTCATAGTACCTGCAATTGCTCTCACACTTCCCGATCCTGCGCCAAGTTCTTTTGCAGTATCTGCTGCTGCCTGTATAAGCCTTGGATGGTTGCTTAGATTTAGATAGTTGTTTGAACAAAGCATTATTACTTCTTTACCATCAACTACTGAGTGAGGTTCTGATCCTGATTCAAGATTCCTAAGTTTCCAGTCAAAGTTTTTTTCTACAAGTTCTTCATATTCTTCTTTTAAAAATGCTGTTGGATTTCGTTTCATAAGACTTTCTGCCCCCATAATTAATAAATAATATTTTTTTACGTGGCTCCACTGAAACATACGAGTATATTAAAATTTATCGAATTACAGCTTTGCACTTTTATTCGAGTTTGCACAAAAATTCACCAGTCTGCACATAAATTCATTTTTCTGCACATTTATTAGATAGAAATGTCTAAAAATAACATTTGTAATACAAATTATATTTAAATGTAACAATAAATATTTATGGTTTTAAATTAGTTTGATCTAAAAGTCTACAATTCATAGGAAGATTTAAAAGAAAGACAGCATAATAAATTCTTATGGGCCCTAAAGAAGTAATGAAAATAATAATTTCATTAATTATCACCGTTTGTATGCTATTTATTTTGATGATTGTGGTAAGTATAACAACAGATACGCCCACACAACACAACGGCAATGAAACGAACATGACGAAAAACGATGAAAATAAAAAAGTCGATATTATTAACTTATTTTTCATAATCTCTGGACTATTGGGCATAGGCTCTAGTTTAACTGTTTTAGCTCTGCTTTACTATACATACAAAAATAGTTATTTATAGGATTTGAGAGAAGAATATGTCAACAGAAAAAAGAATACAAAATAAAGAAGCTAGACTTTCGGCAGGAAACAAAATTCTTAGCTTATTAGAAACACATGGTATAAACGGTTCAGCAAAACAAATTGTTGAGAAAGAAGTAAATGAAATTAAAAAGTCTCTAAATCATGATAGAAACGTCCAAAAAATAGAAACAGAAAAAGCTGGTAGAAGAACATGGAGAGATAATGCATGGAAATACTTTCTTGTTTATGTTGGCGGAGCTGTAACAATTAAGATTGCTGAAATGATTATAAATAAAATTTAAATCCGTAAAATATCCATTTCTCATTTAAAATTGGACTTTTCAATCACTTTTCCGCTTAAGAGCTCCAACAATTTTTTTATAATCTTTTACAGATTTATTTTCTGGATCTATTTCCAATGCTTTATCCAGGCAGTCTAAGGCAAAATCATATTTTGCGAGATGGCTTAATACTATTGCTTTAGCATACCAGCTAGCAATATAGTTTGAATCTATTTCTAATGCACTATTAAAACACTCTATAGAATCATAATATTTTTCAAGGCGGCTTAATGCTACGCCTTTATCGTTCCATGCATAGTGATTGCATGGATTTATTTCTAATGCTTTGTTGAAACATTCTATTGCATTATGATATTTTTCAAGATTATTAAATGCTATTGCTTTTGCGTACCAAGCTGCTTCATATCTTGGCGCTATTTCTAATGCTTTGTTGCAGCATTCTATTGAATCTTCAAATTTCTTAAGGCTTTGTAATGCTAATGCTTTGTTATACCATATATAAGCATTTTTTGGATTTATCTTTAATGCATTATCACAACAGTCTATTGCCACATCATATTTTTTAAGAAGGACCAATGCCAATCCTTTCTCATATAAAGCGTATTGATTAGTAGGATATTTTTCTAATATTTTATCAAAACATCTTATTGCATCATTGTATTTCTTTAGGTAACTTAATGCTATGCCTTTTATGTACAAACTATCTGCATATTCCGGCGCTATCTCTAAGGCTTTATCACAACATTCTATCGCTTCTTCATATCTCTTAAGATGTTCCAATAAATGTGCTTTATAGTTCCATACAAAAATATTTTTTGGGTCTATTTCTAATGATGTGTCAAAACATTTTATTGCCTCGTCAAACTCCATGAGATATATCAATGCTATTCCTTTGTTATACCATCCATCTGCATTTTTTGAATCTATTTCTAACGCTTTGTTGCAACATTCTAAAGCATCTTTGTATTTACCGATATGATTCAATGAGTCTCCTTTGATAGACCATGCACCTGCATTTCTTGGTTCTAGCTCTAATGATTTATTAATACATTTTATTGCATTATCATACTCTTTAAGATCCTTTAGCATCAGTGCTTTGTTATACCATGCATAATTTTTTTTCGGGTCTATTTCTAATGCTTTGTTAAGACATTTAGTTGCATCATCATATTTACCAAGAATATTTAATATTGCTCCTTTGCTAGACCAACCATCTGCATATAATGAATCTATTTCTAATGCTTTGTTAAGGCATTTTATTGCATCATCATGTTTTCCCAGGTAACTCAATGCTAAGCCTTTTTCACGCCATGTAATTTTATGACTTTGGTCTATTTCCAATGCTTTATCAAAGCATTCTATAGCCGCATCGTATTTACTAAAATCTTTCAAAAAATTTCCTTTAGTAACCCACCCTAAGAGAATATCTGGATTTATCTCTATAACTTTATCGAGACATTTTATTGCATCTTTATGCTTATTAAACCCTCTAAATACAAATGCTTTGTTATACCATGCATAAATATTTTTTGGCTCTGTCATTAATATTTCATCAAAACACTCTATCGCTTTTTTGTATTCTTTAAGAATATACAAAGCTTCACCTTTATGGCCTAATGCACCCAGATCATTTGGGTTATATTTCAAAACGTTCTCATAAAATTTTAATGCTCCTTGCGGGTCAGTACTTATTGCCTCATCTAAACAGTTTTCAGATTCATCATACCTATCTAAACGAGATAATGTGAGCGATTTACACAAGAAAAAATAGAAGGTATTTGGATATAAATCAAGTAGTTCTTCATAACATACTAAAGCTCTCACGTATTCTTGAGTATTATAGTTTGCTTCTGCTTTTTTCATCCATAAATCTGGATCTTTAGGATTAAATTCTAATGCTTTGTCATAACACTCTATGGCTTCTTTATAATTACCTAGCTGATCTAGTGCAAGTCCTTTTTTAATCCAAACAATATTATATTTTGGATATTTTTGCAATGCTTTATCATACCATTTTATCGCTTCTTTAAATTTACCTAAATCAGATAATGCATGGCCTTTACCTACCCACGCAATGACTTCTATAGGCTCATCTTTACCTAATTCAATTACTTTATCGAAGCATTTTATTGCTTCATCACTTTTACCAAGTATTCCTAATGCCAATCCCATATCGTTCAAAACAAAGTAATCATCAGGCTCTATTTTTAGAGACTTTTCATAACATTCTACAGCTTTATTGTAGTCTCCAAGTTTGCCAAATGAAAAACCCTTACCCGACCATGATTTAGGATTATCTGGATTTATTTCCAATGAATTATCGTAACATTTTATTGCTTCATTATATCTCTCAAGGTTTTTCAAAGCCTCCGCTTTCCCGAACCAAGCATCAGCATCTTTTGGATATTTTTTTAACAATTTATTATAGTGTTCTATTGTTTCTTCATGATTCCCTATTTTTGATAAAGCATTCCCCTTATCTTTTAGTGTAAAAGCATCATCTGGATTTAATTCTAGTATTTTATCAAAACTTTTTATAGACTCTTTATATCGACCAAGGATATCGAGTTCGATTTTTCCTTTTTTATTCAGAGAAAAAGCATCTTTTGGATTTATTTTCAAAGCTTTATCAAAATACTTAAGAGCATCGTAATACATACCTTTTTTCAGATAATCAGATCCTTTTTCAATCCAAGGATTTTCTAATTTTTCTGTTGATTTTACAAATTCTTTCTCTGTTTTAGAATTTTGCTTGTTTTTATTATAGTATAGTTTTAAGCATTGTCCACATAAATTTATTTCATTTCCATTTTTTGTAATGTAATGTTTTACTTCAGAATCTTTTAATTCTTTTCCACAGTTGGCACAATATTTTATCATAACTAATACAAAATCGTTAAAACAATTAATGTTTTATAAACCTCTCCTTAACAATTGTTTAAATATATAAATAGATGTTTTCTCTATTTAAGATTAAAATATTCCCTAGAAATAGGATTAATTGCAATTTTTTCGCCTTCTAAGTTACTATCTAAACCTGGATAACCATATTCTCCAGCAGTAGCATCTAAAACAACACATTTTCCCCCTTCTAAACTGTAATAAGTTATAGTATTATTTTCAAATATTTTATAAAATGATGGATGTAAATAAAAAGAAAGATTTACGTGCACTGTTGCATCTTGCCAATTATTATTAACTAAAATTATTCCACCATATTGATCTAGATATGAACATTTACCATTAACTTTCATTATATTGTTTTCTTCACAAGTAGGATAATGAGTATATGTTTCACCTGCGTTAAGTTTATTAAAATCATCTCTTGAATGTACAATGTTTAAATTAAGAGAAGAGGTTTGTTTGATTCAATATTATAACTTATATCCAGATAATCAATGGTTTCTTCTTCAAAAGATGCCCATCACCACCATAATACCAACTGTTGTAAGCATTGATAACAAAAGTACTGTCATAAACGTAGCAATGTTGAGAGTACTTTTGCAGCAATAAAGAAGAAATTCGGTGAAACCATAAAATCAAAAAATAGAACTGCACAAGTTAATGAAATGCTTTGTAAGATTATTGCTTATAATATAACAGTTTTAATTAGAGAAATAATTGATTTTGGTGCAGATCCAGAATTATTTCACATTCTTGGTTTACAGAAAAAGACTAGTATGAATGAACTAGATAATGTTTAAAATTGTTGCTTATAAAAATAATATACCCAATATAATCGATGGGATAATATTAAATATCAATAATAAATTGCTTTTTATATGGTGAAGTTTGAGGAAAAATTACTATCATGGATTATCTGTATAGGTTTTTTTATTAGTATTTTCATTTTGATAGCTGTTCTATTTATCATTCATCTTAATATCGATGTTTCTTTTATAATTGAACTTTTAGTTGTTAATATTGATATTGTAGCAATTTTTATCTCTGGTTCAATCGTTGTTGTAACCGTTGGGTATAATATTAATACCAAGAACAATCTGAATCATCAAATTTTGGAAAATTTGACAAAAGAATATGGATCAGCTGAAATGATGTATGCATTACAACGACTTTGGACATTCTATCGATATGAATGCGAAGAAAAAGAAAAAGAATTAAAAAGAAAATATAAACAGAAATCTGAAGAACAAATACGTAACTTAAGAAGATCATCTCGTTATGAAGGTAAAATAGATAGAGTGAAAAATAGTATAGCATATCAGAGAAGATTGGTATCAAATTTTTATTATCATTTAGCTAATATACATGATTTAGGGATGCTTCCAGATGATATTTTATTTTCAATATGGGGCATTAAAGAATTAGAGATATTAAAAGAAATAATAATACCCCTTGAAGAAGTACAAGCTACAATGTATAAAACTTATAGAAAAGCAGAAAAAATTGAAAAAATTCAAAAATTGAAAGATTTGTATGATGATTGTAAAAGCCATCCTAGGTAATTGAATTAGTAAACTTCTCTATTTTATAATTTTATTTACTCTGCACATTTATTCCTGTTTTTGCACATTTATTCACCAAAAATGGGTAATTTATGTGCAAAGCCTCGAATTACAAAATCTTTTTATAGTTTCTTAAAAGGTTTTTATAATGCTTTAGGATTAGGAATAACTCATGGTTGTAAACTACGAATTTGGCAGTGATAATCATTCAGGTGTTCATCCTGAGATTTTTAAGGCTCTTCAATCTGTAAATAAAGGATATTCTTTAGCTTATGGTGATGATGAATATACAAAACGAGCGGTTGAAAAATTCAAAAGTCATTTTGGAAAAAATATAAATGTTTTTTTTGTAGCAAATGGTACTGCTGCAAATATAATTGGACTTAGATCTGTTGCGGATTCCTTTAACTCAATTATCTGTGCAGAGACTGCTCACTTAAATGTACATGAATGCTGTGGTCCTGAGAGTTTTATAGGTTGCAAACTAGTAACTATTCCAACAACTGATGGAAAATTAACTGTAGATATGATTAAACCTTTGCTTGTTGGCTTTGGAGATGTTCATATGGCACAGCCACGTGTGATATCTATTACTCAGACAACTGAAATGGGGACTGTATACACCCCTAAAGAAATAAAATCTCTTTCTGATTTTGCGCATAAAAATAATATACTTCTTCATATGGATGGTGCTCGCCTTTGTAATGCTGCAGCGTTCTTGGATTTAGATCTTTCTGATTTAACATCAAAGGTGGGTGTTGATATCTTAAGCTTTGGTGGTACAAAAAATGGTATGATGTTTGGAGATGCTGTAGTTTTTTTTGATAAAGGCCTTGTTAAAAATTTTGAATTTTTTAGAAAACAAGGGATGCATCTTATGTCAAAGATGAGGTTTATATCTATACAATTCGAAGCACTTCTCTCAAATGATTTATGGAAAAAAAATGCAGAGCATGCAAATACTATGGCAAGACTACTTTACAATGAACTTAAAGATATTTCAAACATAGAAATAACTCAGAAGATAGAGTCAAATGCTGTATTTGCAAAAATTGCTGAAAAATATCTAAAAAAGATTCACAAGAAATATTTCTTTCATGTATTTGATGAAAAAGAATTTGAGGTTAGACTAATGTGCTCATATAATACTACCCGAAAAGATGTATTAGATTTTGCACAAGAGCTTAAAAAAACTCTTGAATAATTCTATCCTGTAGCGTTCTCGGGTTCTGCCAAATCAAGTAGAATCAGAAGGGTTAATATTAGTGCAAATACTCCTTTTAAAAGTTGTACGAGTATGAATCCTGGGAACCACTTTGTTTTAGTATTTTCTTCTTTTGCTGTTTCTAAAATTTTTGATTCATCTTCATTATTTATCTTTTCGTATTTGATATTTTGAGAGGCTACAACTGATGGAAATGTTGCAAGGACAAGCAAAAAAGCAGCCCCCATGCTTATCAATATAAGTGTTTTTTTCATATTATGCACAAAAGTATTATGTTTTATTTTTATAAATTACTTTCTATTCATATGTTAAAGAATGTTTTTTAAAATAAGAAAAAGAGGAAAAAGATTATTTTTTTAATCTTTTGTCTCGTATGTATATACTATTTCTTTTTCTTCACCGGCGTCTAGTGTTATTTCCCATGTCATCTTGTTTCCTGGTTTTTCTTCAAAAGCTGGATTAGACGTTAAATCTAATGCTTTTGATACAAATGTATCGAATACTTTTACTGTTACTTGTTTGTCTTTGTAGTTTGTAAGAAGTATTGTTATTTTGTATTCATAGTCATCTTCGTATCTTTCGTCTGGGCTTGTTTCTTTTACTGTTGCTTTTTTCTTAACAACTATGTCTGAAGCAATTCCAATTGTTATTTTTGCTTCGCGTCCGTTTGGAGTCCATTCTATTCCATCTTGGCCGATTAGCATGTAGTCTTGATATACACTTACCATTCCTTCTGGCCATGTTTTTCCGTTGTTTTTGATTTTAAGGATTTTTTCTACTTTTCCTTTTTCTTCACCGTTCCAAGTACTATATCTGTTTCTACTTGGTTTGAAATGTGTTGCATCGTATACGAACTCTTCAGTTATCTCTACGTCACAATTTTGTATTTGTATCTTTCTAGTTTCACCTTTTTTAAGTGTTGTTTTGTATGGTATAGTATATACTTCAAATTCCTGCATTGTAAAGCTTGAAGGCTGAGAGCTTCCTGATCCGGTATTTGATCGACCATCGTATTCATTAATTGCAAATTGTGCTGTTGTCATTGCATAAAGATTTTTATTATAGTTATTTCCAGAATATTGAAGTTTTATATCTCCTGCTACTAATCTTACGTTTATATCTTCTAAATCGATGTCTAGATTACTTGTAATACTTGCCCAGTGCTCGAGTCTTGATTCTTCTTCAGAGCCGTCCTCAAATGGTGTGTATGTATCTAAGAAATACTCTGATTTCCATGAAATACCATTTATTACATATAGTAATGTTACTTCTCTTTCTCCTGAGCCAGCATCTTCCCATGTAATACGTGTTTTTGGTTTGCTGCTAACAGGCTTTACTTCTTCAACAGGCGCCTCCATCTCTGGTAAATCTGGCTCGTCCATCATCATTATGTTTTCAACGTCGTTTATTTTTAGACATATAAAAGATACATTTCTCTCCTGAATGTTTTCTCCTATTACTTTTATAAGATGTACTTCTTTTAAGAAAATATATCCATTTTGAAGCCAGAATATTTCTCCTTGATAAAATCCGTCTGATGTTATAAGCTCAACACTCTTTCCAATGTTGTCTTTTAAAAGTTTGTTAATGTTAAAAAAATCTGTTTCAGCAGGAGTATATATTCTATAGTTAAAATTATTTTTAATTGTTATGTCTCTCACGAGCGCATCATCTTCAATGATTCTTACACATCCTGGAAAGGAGTTTCCTTCAAATTCTGTATAAAATTTGTTTCCAGAACTAACTGTTGCCTCTTTTCTGATTAATACTATTCCATGTGGATAAATTACAACTTCTTTGATATCAAAATCTACTTTTTCATATGATGGATCTATTTCATCTACTTCTTTTTCATATGTCTGAGGTAATGATATCGGGCTAATTGCGTTTACTTGCGAAAATAGGGGTATCAACAGCATAAATATGATTAGTATTTGGCTTATTTTTTTCATATAAATTCACTTCCGTTTTATAACAATTTATTATAATGTAGAGTATATAAAAAGTCGTAAAACGTTCGGAAAATCCCAAACAAAAGTACTAAAATAGTATATGTTAATAACATGTGTTGGTATAAATGCAAAAAGCAACATTTGCAGCAGGATGTTTTTGGGGAGTTGAAGCTGCTTTTCAAAAATTAAAAGGAGTAAAAGACACAAAAGTAGGATACACCGGTGGTCATACAGCAAATCCTACATATGGGGAAGTATGCACAGGTAAAACAGGTCATGCAGAGGCTGTACAAGTAACATATGATCCGCAAGAAATAACTTATGAAAAATTACTTGACGTTTTTTGGAATACTCATAATCCAACACTTTTGAACAGACAAGGTCCTGATGTTGGAACTCAATACAGATCGGCTATTTTTTATCATGATGAAGGTCAGAGGAAAGTTGCAGAGGAATCAAAAAATCGTGAGCAACAAAAATATGATAAAAAGATAACTACTGATTTTTCTCCATTAAAAGCGTTTTATCTTGCAGAAGAATATCATCAGAAATATTTTGAGAAAAATAAATCGGCTGCTTGTAAAATCTAGATTTTTAGGTATAAATAATAATTGGAGAAAAACCATAACTTTCAAGCAGAATATTGATTTTCTCTACAAGAATTAATATTATTTCTAGAATTACTTCATCAAGTTTTGTAATAAAAAATGGCCAGTATATTTCTCCACCTGAAACAACATATGAAAGCCTTACTGGAGTTTTCTTCAGTGTCTCGCCGTCTTTTGAAATAGTTATCGTGCAGTTATGCAGCCCATAAAGGCTGTTTGAGGGAATTGAATCATTGGAGCTTGAGGTATTAACCTTGAATTCATAGTATCCATTACTATCTGTTGTAGTTTCTACTCCTCTGCATGTAACTGTTGCACCAGCTATTGGTTGGCCAAACAAATTTTTTGCAGTACCTTTTACAGTTATTTGTTCTTCCCATGGGTCATCGTTGTCTATCCATCCTAGAAAATCTATGATTTCAGAGAGATAGTTTCGAAATGATTGAAAAAGATCGCCAAATAATGATAATACATCATCAAGAGTTTGTGTTATAACATATAAGTCACTGGTAAATGTTCCGGTTAGCTCCTGTATTCTAAGTAAAAAACTATCAAGGTCTAAGTTAAATAAATCCTTGACAGACTCGGTAAAATATTCTATTGGTATATACACAACTAAATTAACTGCAGATGCAAATAAAATAGCGATATTTACATCTTGAAATCTGTTTATAAATTCTTTAGCAAGGGCTACTCCTTCAACAAATAATGTTCCTCCTTGAAAGAACAATTCATAGAGCCATCCAAGTCGGTTTTTAATAAGATTAATCAGTTCATTTATAAGCTGTCCAAGGGGTCTTGCTGAAAAATTCCATTTGTTCTCAAGTAGTTGATTCAACTCAGATTTTGAATCCACATCTGCAAACTCGCTTTCTGTTATAATCTTATAATAGCTGTGTTCTTCAACGGCTGTGATAAGATTGTTCATAAGAACTTTATAGTGTTTTTCTTTCGAGTCATAGCTTGTAACATTTTCTACAATGTCCGTTGCTTCTTGCTTTAGGTCTCCTTCAAAATTGTTTTCAATAAAAGTACCTAATGTTGAATACTGGCTTTTTGTTATAAATAATTCAGGTTCCTCTTCCTCACCGGTTGAATTAATCTGCAAATCATAATTTTTTGCAGATATAGTAGCAGTACTAATTGGTAACAACAGCATAATTATTACTAAAAAAATTGAAACTGCTATTTTTTTCATTTGCTCTTTACCCCCTACTATATTAATATATGTGAAGTCCTACTATTTATTATTAGCGCAAAAATAAGTTTCATTAATCGACAAATGTGGTTATTTTTAAATCTGGAGTCTAACAACACGACTTAATCTGTAGCCAATTACTATCATCATAAATTCGTGTTCTTCAAACATTTTATCTAATTTTTTGTCTCCTGTATCAACCCGGATTTTAGGGGTGCTTTTTAGTTTACTTGGCGTGGATACAACAATTATATTGTCAAGTCCAATTTTTTTAATCACTTCGGGGCTCAACTGTAAATTTCCCCTCCCTAAGATAAATCCTTGAGCACCTATAGGACTTAAAATAACCTTTGCTTTTTTGTGTTTTTCAAGTAGTTTTAATATTTTTTCTTCGTTTAGATCGGAACCAATTACTTTGCCTTTATACACAGCATCTATCCCGAGAAGTGTATTTTCAAAGCCGAGTTTCTCTGCAATGTAATCAATTGTTCCACCTGAGCCAAATAAATACAAGAAATCAGTGTTTTCTTTTATTTCATCCTCTATATGCTCTGCAAGTTCGTCTTTTACTGTATTATCGGATACTGATTCGAATGTAGATTTTCCAACTTGAATGTAAGTGGGTTCTACTATTCCTTTAGCAATACCGAATAACTTGATGTTCCAATCGCCTTTTCTATAGCGCTCTTCATCAAGATCCATTATTTCTGCATCGCCTATTGTAAGACGCTTGTTTATAAATTCGTGAAGCATTTTTGCAGATGCTTCTGTGTTTATTCCAAAAACTGCAGAGTGCATCTTAACACCTGATGGAATACCAAGAATTGGAACGTTTTTATCAACTGCAGAAAAAACATCTCTTGCAGTGCCATCACCACCACAAAAAATAATGAGTTCTACGTTTTTTTCAAGAAAAGCCTTGCAAGCGTTTTGTGTGTCTTCTGATGCTGTTGTGTCTTTTTTAGGTTTGTATAAAACTTCTATATTTTTTGCACCCGTCTTTTTAAGCTCACTATATCCCATTTCCTCTGAGCATGTAATCCAGGATATTTCATCATTGTATTTTGAAAAAAATTTTTTAAGCATACCTTTTGCTTTATCTGGAGCAACTGGTTTTGCCCCAAGCTTTTTTGCTTTTTCAACCACGCCATCAGTTCCTTTTAGACCTACGCGGCCACCCATCCCAGCAATAGGATTTACTACAAAACCGATTTTTATAGACATTTTTATCAGATACAAAAAATTGAATAAATACCCCATATTTAAAAAAACTGATTAAAAAAGTGTTATGAGCTGACAAAAGACTGTCAGCTCCTATCATTTACCTATTTATTTCTTTTTTAGGTATGGAAGACCAGTTCTTTTGTTTACACCAACTGTGTATCCATCTGGTTTTTCACAGGGTGTTCCACTCTTTGGTGATCTTTTACTAAAGAAATATATCGTTTGGGTTCTCCCACCCTTGAGTTTTACATCTCTTGTGTAAAGTGTCCAACCATCATGTACAAATGCCATAAATTTTTACCTCCAACAGATGAATGTTTATTAAAGCATTTAAGGTTTTTCCTTATTCTACTCCTGTAATTAGTCAGAAATGCCGTTTTGAGTGATTGTAAACACGGCTTCACCCTCAGGAAGATGTGGTGAATCAATAAGTCTTGCTATCCTCTTTGGACCTTTGCTTTTACGCAGATATATCCTAAATGTTGCAGTATGTCCTACAATATGTCCCCCTATTGGACGTGTTGGATCGCCAAAAAACGCGTCTGGTTTTGATGAAACCTGATTTGTAACACACACAACACCGTTGAAAAGGTCGCTCCAACGCAGAAGATCATGCATATGCTTGTTTAGTTTCTGTTGTCGGTCTGCAAGTGCCCCTCGCCCTACATACTCTGCTCTGAAATGGGCTGTAAGTGAATCCACTACTAAAAGCTGAGCAGGTAGGTCCTTTGAGAGCTCTTTTACTTTTTCAACCAAGAGCATCTGATGAT
>CAZQXW010000050.1:0-13984 GCA_964597365.1 uncultured Thermoplasmatales archaeon
GCTTTGGTATGAGGCGAATAGAGGTCGTATGCGGCCGCTGTGGTGGCCATTTAGGTCATGTCTTTGATGATGGCCCAAAGCCTACGGGAAAACGTTATTGTATTAATTCCTTGAGCCTTGATTTTAAAGAGTAAAAATTTAATTTGGGGGAGGGTATTATTTTATCATATCTTTTGCAAATATTTTTGCTGATTCTAGGTCTTTATCGCTTGGTTTTTTTCTGTTAATAAAACCAAATTTTCCTTTGCAGAAGAATTTACCTTTAATTTTTATTTTTAGTTGCTCTTCCATCTCTTTAAGCTCTTTTCCGTCTCCTCCGCCTGAAGTTCCAAAGAGTGCGATGTTTCTGCCTTTAAAATCATTTTCTTCAATAAATTTTATCATTGGCTTTCCAGGCTTACCACCATAATTTCCAGAGCCTAAAAAAATAAAAGCATCATCTTTTAATTTTGCATTTTTTACATCTTCTGATTTGACATTTAACTCAGAGGCAATCGCATCTGCTACTTTTTTTGTACTTCCTTTTCTAGAAAAATAAATTACCTGATTTTTCATAATCAATGTTACTACATATTCTTTTTAAAACTTTTTGTATCCCCAATTTTTTTTATTGATTTAAAAAACTTTTATCATAACCACCTATTTTTAGTGTCGGATCACCAAAAAGAACCAATTGCTCTACTACTTTAGCATCTATTGCTGAATCATTATAAGAATTTTGATCCCAATCAATTGGGTATGATTCTATATAATTTTGTATTGCCTTCCCGTAACAATCTCCTAGTATAGTGTTATTATTTATTCCGTATTCTTTAAAAAATCTGGTTACCAGGCCACCGCTTGCCCCACCTTGACTAGGATCTAATTTATCCTCGGTAATCAAAGCCAGTCCTGTAAATCCAATGGTTGCTATACATCCTCCATTGATCTTAGTTACTAGACGCCAGTTTATGCATTCATAACAGGGTCTACCCGAATTTTTTGTTGAGTGTCCCAGACTTACATTAAACATAGAACAATGACATCCTAAATTGACACATACTGGTAATTTATTTCTATTCCTTAAAAGAAACAAATTATAGTTAGATAGACCAAATATCCATTCTGTACTGTTTGGCGGATGGTCAGAAAATCCTGATGGGCATCCATGTGAATTAAAAAAACAGAAACCACAACCCTTATTGATTTCAAAAATGATGTCTACCGGATATCTCCAGGAGCCTGTTGAAGTCCATAGTTTTATTGGTTCAAAACCTGGCATTTGATCCAGAGCTTTTTGGGTTTCTATTTCTCCCTCTGGCTTATTATCACCGTCAATGTCATCGTCTCCTACGTAAGAATCACCTGCAACAACAACCATTTTTTTAAACCAGGATTCGTCTGCTTTTTTTGTCTCGTAATTTATTATCTTATGTACTACTACTCTTACTTCAAATCTATTTCTACAGGGCAAACGTCCAAGATATACTTCAGGATATAAGTCGAGTATGTCTTCTGCCGAATTATTTCCAAACCATTCTCCATAATAGCCATCGTTGTCTGTATCCCAGCTGCAGAAATTACTTTCGTTGTCGTATATATCAGCAAAATATAGGTCACTTAGAAATTTATTTTCTTTATAACGAGGCATCGCTGTCCATCTTTCTTCTAAGTAGCTATATCTAACTGGAAGCCACCATTGCTCTTCTTTTGATAGTTGGTTTTTGATTCCTCCGACGAGTAGTACATATTTTATGTTCCATTCGTCGTATGCTTTTTTTATAAAGTACTTGATTTTTTCGGCATCATCTCGTCCTTGCCAAAACATTTCCTCGTAGACTTCTTTTAATGTAACAATCTTTGTTTTTATTCCATATTTTTCTTTATGTTCCTCTAACGGTTTTATTTCTTTAGAGAATTCTTCTGGAGTAATGATTAAAAAATCGTATGTTTGACTATCTTCACTGTCAGATGTTTTTATGGATATGCCAATATTTGATGACAAACACAGTAATGATATGACAATTAACAAAGCAAAAAGTTTACTGTTCCGGCTAAAGGGCTTAATTATATCCATTTAATATAATAATAGTCTTACCAATTATATAAAACTTTTTAGTTAACCCCGCAGTCTTTTAAGGTTTCATTATTATTTGTCTTTTCGGTAGAATATATGCATGTCTTTTGATAAACCAGACAAACCACGTTTAAAATTGGATATTTTGTATCCCTTTTCTTTAAAAAATTTCTTTGCATATTTTATTCTTTTGTCCATTTCTTCCTGAGAAACTTTTGGCTCCATTTCCTCTGCTTTTGTGCCTTTTCTACATGAGAATTTATAAAGATAGCCAGAGTAAAAGTTACATTCTACAGCAAATTTTAATGATTCTTTATATTCTTCAAATGTCTCTGTTGGAAATCCAAAGATAATTTGGGTTTCTAATATTAAATCCGGAAATGCTTTTTTTAACCTTAGAAAAGCATCTTTCATTTTTTTGGTATCAGAATAACGATTCATTAATTTTAATATCCTGCTATTACCCGATTGAATTGGAAAAAGTATCGCTGTTATTTTCTTTCTTTTTAATATTTCCTCAAACTCATCTACATATCTCATCAGCATTTCAGGAGATAATCCTGTGATAATTATATTGTAATCTCCATCTATCTTTGTCATTTCGTCTAGTAATTTAGGAAAGCTATTTTTTATATCAATACCGTATGCCCCTGGGTCATCTGAACAGATAATGAACTCTTTATATCCTTCTTTTAACCCTTTTTTAAACTCTTTCATACATTCTTCAAAAGGCTTGCTGTGAAACTTTCCAATAGCTTTTTTTATAATGCAAAATGAGCAGTTTCCTACACATCCCCATGAAATCCTGAGATGATATAAGTTATTTTTTTCTGTATGATATTTATACGTTATAGATTTTTTACCAAACTGCTTTTTTAAAAAATAGTTTGTGATCTTTGAGCTTATACTGTTCTTATTTGTTTTTTTTGCTTTAATTTCTTTTAAATGACTATTTGAATCTTCTATTTCTGAATATCTGATGTTGTTATTTGGTGGAAATATTTTTTCTATTTTTTCCCCTATCTGTTTGGTTGGCAATGTGTCTGCTGTAAATATTTTTGAAAGTTTTTCTTGTTCTATAGTTGGCAGACATCCACCTACTATCAAATCTGCGTCGTATTTTTGAAATTTTTTGATTATTTTTAATGTGGAATCAGCAACTTCAGTTAAAGCTGCACACGTAACTAAAATAATCGCATCTGCATTTTTTGGGTTGTTTACAAGTATGTAATTGTTTCCGGTCAGATAACTGCGTATTTTATTAAGATCTAACCATCTTTCTACGCATCCTCCAACATTTACAGCATAAATTTTCTTCATTTGTATTGATATATTGCCCATCTTATATTAATTAATTTCCAAATGATGTAATTATTATGTTACTATGTAACCAAAATCCCTATTTTTTTCTTCTCCTTTTAAACTATGTTATTTATTAACCACTAATTTTATATACTTTGATAAATAATATAAAGATATGATTGTAAAAAGAAGATTGCTAACAATATTTCTAGTTAGTAGTTTATTTTTATTTTCAAATATTTTTGTAAGCGATGTTTTTCCAGCCCAATCTTTGGAAAGTTATGAGTTACAGGCAGAAATCTCTGATGATTGGACTGTAATGTATTATCTTTGTGGAGATCTAAGTTTTTTTACCAAAGATCCTTTGGATACCCTCGAAAATTTAACCAGAATTGGTTCAAATGATGGATTAAATATACTTGTTATGAAGGATAGTTTCGAAATTGGTGATACCCAGCTTATCCTGATTAACAATACTGGTGAGAAAAAAATATTAAATGATGTTTTTGGTTGGCCTGATGAGGTAGATACTGGTAATCCTAACACTTTAGAGTTATTTTGCAGTTTAATGATGGATGCATATCCTGCAAAAAATTATGCACTTTTTGTAGTAGCACCCGGCACAGCAGGGTGGCAGTTGAGATCTTTACATGATCATCATGGTAGTCATGGTCCCAGCTGGCCTGTTTTTGCTGAGACGCTTAAAAATATTACAGATGATGGTCAAAATAAAATCGATGTAATTTTTATCGAATCTTGTGTTTTAGGCATGCATGAGAATGCCTATGAGATAGCACCATATGTTAATTATATGGTGACTTCCGAAGAGCATATCCCCGATGGGGAGTTATGTAGCCGACGTTACTATGAGCCTTTACAAGATCTTAGGAATAATACTAAGATGACTCCTGAAGAGTTTGCTAAAACAGGTCCTAATAATCATGATCCAGTTAATTTTTCATTTTTTGAAGGGCCTTATGCTAGTTACTATGCAAATCCTAGTCCTTTGATAAAGTTGCTTAACAAACTTCCTTACCCTAAGTTACATACTGTTAAAATGCATACAACTTGTAGTGCCGTAAATTTAACTAAAATAGGCCCTTTGACTCAGTCAATTGATGAATTAGCAAAATTTTTGATATTATATAAAGACAACACAAGTTTGCAAAATGCCATTAGAAAAGCAAGATCTGAAGTCAGAGAATATGGAAAAGGTCTTCCTAGACATTGGGCTCTTGGCCTTGAGTTTATTTATTTTGGTAAAACTTCTTATTTTTACCAGAGACTTCCTTTAGATTTATTTGCTTATGATTGTTGGATTGATTTGTATAATCTAGCTGATCTCATCAGAGATTATGTGGATATACCTGAGATAAAAAGCAAGTGTCTTTTGGTTATGGAAAAGTTAAACGATACGATAGTTTCTAACTCAGTAGTTTCTGATGATGAATCACATGGACTAAGCATTTACTTTCCCTCAAGTAAACAACTGTACAATAGATATGTTTACGGTTCAAATCTTCCCTATCCATATGAGGATATGAGACTTTCAAAAAATACAATGTGGGATGAATTCTTAAAATCCTATCTTGATCCTGTGTTTGATAGAAATCGTATTTTTACTTAAATTATATATATCGGAATTATGTTGGCTTATCGGTCTATGAAAAGAGATAACATTTTTATCTATCCTGCAGACCCATGCTGGAAAAGACTGTTAGATGGAAACAAAATCAAGGCATATTTACTAAGAAACGGCTATAAACTTGTTAATAAACCAGATAATGCAGATACAATTATTGTTATAACTTGTGCTTTTATTGATTATACTACAGAATTTGCTTTGAAAAAAATTGCTGAGTTTAAGAAGTATAATGCTGAGATTGTTGTTGGAGGTTGTCTCCCTGACATCAACAGGGAAAAACTTTCAAAGATTTTTAATGGTGAAACTTTAAAAACTATAGAATTAGACGAGAGAATCGAGGTTTTGTTTCCTCCTAAAAATAATATCAGTTATAAAGAGATGGATGATGCCAATTTTCTTTATAGAGAACTACAACAGGATGGTTTTTTTTCAGGCTTTAAAAAAGTAATACAAAACAGTAAAACCCTCAAAAAATTGAAAAGAATTACCAGTGATTTTAAATTTAAGCATATTGCAAGAGATTACAGAGTTGGATATTTTTTGTCAGAAGATCAATTTCACATTCGAATTGGTGAAGGCTGTCTGGGTAAGTGCACATATTGTGCGATTAAAAAGGCAATTGGTAAAAGCCGTAGTAAACCGCTTAATGAATGTTTAAAAGAATTTAACACGGGTCTTGAGAAGGGGTATAAAAATTTTATTTTAGATGCCTCAGATATTGGATTATATGGTTTAGATATAGGTAGTAGTTTCCCTGAGTTACTAGACGAGCTAACTAAAAAACCTGGTGATTACAAGATTAGCCTTAGAGAGCTTCATCCTAATTGGATTGTTAAATATATAGATGAACTTGAAAATATACTCAAGAGAGACAAACTTTTGATTTTTGACATATCTTTTCAATCAATGAGTAAAAGAGTTTTACAGTTGATGAAAAGGTATTCTGATGTTGATAAAATCCGTGATGCTGTTTCAAGATTGATGGATGTTAATTGTGATGCGTTTTTTTCTTGTCAGTTTATCATATGTTTTCCGACAGAAAAATTTGAGGAATTTCATGAAACTTTAGATTTCATTGTAGATATGAAATTTGATGGAGGACAGCTTTTCTTGTACTCTTGTAAAGAAGGTACAGAAGCAGCAGAAATTGAACCAAAAATACCTGTTGAAGAAATGAATAGAAGACTTGAATACTCAAAAAAATTCTTTAAGAAAAACAATTATTATGTCAAGTACATTTATTCAGATGAAAACAAGCCTTTTGGTTTAGACTTTGTAAAAAAAGGAAAAAATTAATCTTTTTTTCTAAGAAAAACCATTTTTAGGAATTTTTTCCAGTTACCATATTTTGGAATTAAAATTGGAACTTTTTCTCTGTAGGATTTGTATTCTTCACCGAATCTTCTTAAAAGCTCTTTATCACTTGTGTATATATAGATTGCATATGGTATGAAATGTACAACTGAGACAGATATTGCTAGCAGATTATTTACAATTAAAGCAATACCTAGAGAAAGCGAATATCTAATTATAAGACGAGGATGTCTAACATATTGATATATCCCTTCTTTGACTGTTCTGCTTTGCTGAGGATATATTAAATAGATATATAGGTCTCTGTCACGATCATGGTCTCCTGCAGGTTTGTCGACTAATAAAGCAAAAATTATAACAAATATCCCTAATGGAATTGATATGTAGAATGGAAACAAGTTATTTGTCATAAAGTGAGAAGGAAGCTGTATACTTGTGGGTAGAAAATCATAATTTATGAGCAATAAAGGTGAATACAATGCTGCTGCACCACAAGGGCTTGTATAAGAATAATGAAATAATATACGCTGCCAAGGATATTCTTTATATTTTTTAAGATACTTCTCTCTTATCTTATCAAAGTTTTTTATTATGTATATGAGTGGCACATTTGCTCCTAGAGTTATTAAAAACTGAGCAGGTATAGTAAGTATCCAATAGTTTTGCCTTATGTGCCAAAAAGCAAACATTATTACCAAAAAGATGATGAAATGATACACAAATATTAGTATAGCTTTTTTTGTTTTAAATGCCGGAAAGTTTTCAAGAAAAACATCAAAATCATCTTTTTTTCCCATTAAAACACCTATTCTTCCTTACTAAATATGTATTTGATGAATTTTTTGCATTTTCCATATCTTGGCAACAAAGCGGGTACTCGTTTTTTATAATTCTTGTATTCTTCTCCAAATCGTCTAGAAAGCTCATTTTCTTCATAGGGTATCATTGACCAAAAAGTAAATGCATGTGTAGCTGCCACCATTATTGCTAGTATATTATTTGCAAGTATTCCTAACCCAAAAGCAATTGTGGCTCTACCGAGATATCTTGGATGGCGTATATATTGATATTTTCCTTTGTTTATAAGTTTGCTTTCCTTTGGAAATATTATGTATATGTATGCTTCTACAAGCTCACCGAAACCGCCTGAGGGTTTCTTTATTCTAACCCCTATTATTATGATTAAAATGCTCAATGGAATGGAGAGATAGAATGGTAATAGGCTGTTTGTTAAGAAATGCGGTTGAAAATTGATTAGATTTGGAACAAAATCATAATTTATGAGTAGTAGAGGGAAATAAAGACTGGCAGATAAAAAAGGAATTGTGTATGTTTCATAGTGGAACCACAGCTTTTGAGCCGCAATATCGCCATATTTTTTTAAGTATTTCTCCCGTAATTTTTCCGAGTTTTTTGTTATGTATTTATAAGGAAATGTGCCTAGAAATACTAGTATGAATTCAACTAATAATGCTGCAAGTAGATATCTATTTGTAGTCCACCAGAAAGAGAACATAAAAAATATAAAAAGCAAAAATTGGAAAAGAAAGTTCAAAATTACTACCTGTCCTTTATCAAAAGCAGGCATATATTTTAAAAATTTTTCAATTTCATCTCCCTCTTTCATTGTTAAACTCCTATATTTTTGTTAGATCAAAAATTGACTTTTTAACGCTTAAGTAAATGCCTGTAAGTTATTAAATATATTCGATTTAATTAGATATTAAGCGTTACTAAAATTTTCTTATTATTAATTAACCTTAACCTAACGTATAAAAAAAGAATTTACTTACGAATTTGCATATTTATATTGTCGGAGTTTTTTAGAAGATGAGTTCAATTTTTAAAATTTACTAAACCATCTGCTAAAAAGCCTTTTAAAGAGTCCGCCAAACGGGCCCCCTACGAAAGTGCTGTCTAACATTTTTTATATTCACCTGAAAGTATATTATTTTACATAGTATATAAAATTAGTGGTTTATAATTAGTATATATAAAAGAAAGTGTGAAATATTTCATATTTTGTTCGCTATAATAACAAAATTCTGATTTTTTGTTATTAATTTTTTTAAGGACGTAAAATAACCGATTCTTATCTACTGAAAACGGTTTTAATGAATTTTTTCCAGTTGCCATATTTTGGAAACAAAACTGGAACTTGTTTTGTATAAGATATAAACTTTTCATTGTATCTTCTATTAAGCTCTTGGTCTTCTGCAGGTATAATTGCAACATATGAAATAAAGTGTATTAATCCTATTAAAATAGCACTTATATTGTTTGCAACAACTCCAAAACCAATAGCCATTATTCCACGGCCGAGATATTGAGGATTTCTAATAAATTTGTATGTCCCTTCTGTAATCAGCTTGCTTTTTTCAGGAAAAATTGTGTAAATGTAATTGTCATAGTCGTTTCCATACCCGCCGGAGGGTCTTTTTATCATAAACCCACAAAAAATTATAGCTATTCCTAAGGGAATAGAAACATAGTACGGAAAAATGCTATTGTTTATGAAATGCGATGGCAGTTTTACAATTGTTGGCAAAAAGTCATAATTGATTAGCAATAATGGAAAATAATATGCAGCTCCGATAAAAGGCATTGTAGGAAATTGATATTTCAGCCAATATTTTTCAGCTGCTAACTCTTCGTATCTCTTAAGATATTTTTCTCTAATTTTATCTCCATTTTTTGCGATGTATATGAAATATAAAGATAGAATCGATGATACTATTGTTTGTACTATTATCGCACCTATAAATATCTTAGAACTTATCCACCAAAAAATGATCATGACTAGAATAAAAATAGCAATATGTGATATATATAATGCAAAAGCTTTATGCAAAACTGATAAAGTTGGTATGTAACTTAAAAATATATCCTGATCTGTTTTATTTTCCATTTTATAACGCCTTTTTAACGTGTAGTTATGAACTCTTCTTTTTAAACAATTACAATTTTGTTAATAAACTCTTTTTTATTTTCTAATATATTTTGCATCTTTTAGAATATTTTATAAAACGCTTAAGGTTATAATATTTCTAAATTGGTACGTGTGATAAGATAAATGAAAATGATAGAAATCAATGGACTTACAAAGACTTTCAAAAAACGTAAGTCAAAAGAAAGCAAAGAGAAAAAAATTATTGCTTTAGACAGCATTAATCTTACAATTGATAAGGGAGAAATATTTGGGCTTATTGGTCCAAATGGTGCGGGTAAGACTACTTTTTTGAAGATTTTATCTACTGTTATACTTCCAGACGAGGGAACAGCTTTTATTGATGGACATAATGTTGTTGATGATTCTACTATCATTAAAAACAAAGTCAGTTTATTGGCAGGTGAATTTGTAAGGTCTCTTTATTGGAGACTAACTGGTAGGGAGAATCTGAAATTTTTTGCTAGTTTAAGAAATATTTGGAATCCAGATGAAAGAATAGATGAATTAATTGATTTATTCGGTCTGAAAAGTCATGAAAATGAGCTAGTGATGAAGTATTCTACAGGTATGAAACATAAACTCGCTCTTGCAGCAGGTCTTTTAAGCGATCCACCTGTGGTTTTTCTTGATGAGCCGCTTATAGGTATAGATCCTGTTACAGCTTTTGAAATTAAAAAAATTATAAAAAAGGATTTTAAGGATAAAACAATAATTTGGACTTCTCATAATCTTAATGAAATCGAGGAAATGTGTGATAGGATATCTTTGATTAATAATGGGCGAATAGCTTTACAAGGAAATCCAAAAAAGCTCATGGAGGATTATTGGGGTTATGAAAAAATTTTGCTTGTATGTGATAATCCAAAGCCATTTGAAGTATTAAAAGGAGTTAAAATAAAAGGAGATGTTGTTGAAATTGAAACAAAAAACACTCATAATGTTTTTTTAGAAATAATGGAAATTGCAAAAAAGAAAAAAATCGAGGTAAAAGAAATAAAAACCTTAAAACCCACTCTTGAAGAAATTTTTATGAAGGTGATAAACGATGCTTAACGAGTTTAGAAAAATATGGGTTTTTATAAAAAGAGATTTTAAAGTGATATACACATATAAACTTGCTTTTTCTATGATGTTTTTTAGTGTTCTTCTTAACTTTTTTTATATGATTTTGTTTGGTAGTATGTTCGGCTCAGGGGCTGTTACTGCTCTTATTCCTTATGGTGGAGATTTTATTACTTATATTCTAATTGGTTCAATTGGATGGGGTTTTATGTGGAGTATTTTGTCTGGTACTTCTACTTCACTTAGGATGGAAATGGAAATCGGAACATTAGAGTCAATTTTACTTACGCCAACTAGTATTTATACAATGGTTATTGCATATACTGTTTTTAGTGCAATTTTTGGTTTAATATCAATAGCGGTTCTTGTTCTCTTTGGTTTTGTATTCTTTGGTATAAGCGTATTTGCTACAGCTACTGTTTTTACCCTAGTATTCTTTATTTTATCTATGATTATGATGGCAGGCATCGGTATGACATTAGGTGGTTTGACGGTATGGATTAAAAATATTGGCGATACGATTCCTTTAATGCAAAGTGTCACTATATTTTTTTGTCCTGTTTATTTTCCAATAACTGTTTTGCCAGAGTCTTTACAGGTTGTTGCAAAATTCATTCCATTTTATTATTCTATGGAAGGTTTGAGATTATCATTAGTGCCAGGTGTGCCTTCTTCAGAACTAGTAAGATTTCTTGTGATACTATCGGTTTTATGTATAATCTTTGTAGTATTGGGAACAATATCTTTGCATAAAGGTCTTAAGAAAGCTAAAAAAGATGGTAGTTTGTCGTTTTATTAAATATTTGCATTTTAAAAAGCACTTTTTTATTTTCTAATTCGACCAAATGCCATGCCCTTTCTCTCTTAACTTTTCTGTTATCCATTGTTCAAGATATTCTGCTTCCTCACGGTTTCTAATTGGGTTAAATCTTTTGTAAATTCTTGGTTCAAGTCTAAAGCCGTATTTTTTTGCGTATCTGTTTGATTTATAACCTTCTTTATGTTGCTTGAACCTGATTTCTGGTTTATGAATTGTTTGGCCTACATAAAAACAAGCCTTTTGCGGGTTCATATTAGGATTTTTAACTCTAAATTTTTTTGATTTGAGTACTTCTTTGTCAAGTTCAATTACATAGACGTTATAGGCCATATCATTTTCACATCGGTAATAGATATAATTTTTTTTATCTTTCAATAGAAAAAATTTGGAATTATAATCTAGCAGGAACTACAGACCTGATGGTTTAACCCTTTTCAACAGGAGAGAAACTGCATTTAAAACACATATTTTTCGTTTGTCTGCAGATATCTGTTGGAGCAATACCTATCAGTATTTCTATTCCATCAATCTCTTCTCTTCTTCAGTTTCTATTGAATTTTTGAACCAGCGTTTATTTCTTGCACCGTACCTATCTCTTAATCTTAGCTGAGGTAGCAATTTTATTGTTTCATCCATCGCTTTTTTTCCATCGATTTTCTCCTCAGTAAAGTCCCTCAATACTTTTTCAAGACATGCTGCTGTCATCCAATGAATACGTTGAAGTTTATGTAGAAATATAAAATACCAAGCTATTCCAAAAAAAATTAAGATAGTTATAATTATTAAAATTATGGCAAAATACATTATTCTAGTATCTGACAAAACATTATCTTTTGCCAGATAATAAAAAAAAGTACTAAAAGTCACTAAAAATCCTAATCCAAAAAGACTTGAAGACATTAACTGAACCTTTTGTGATCCAATGACTTTATAACTAGAAGAAGCTTCTTCGTATATTCTTAATATAAAATCTACAACTTCAGAAGTCTTCATTTGTTTTCTCCTTTTTATATCTGATAAAGGAAATATTCATATCTATAAAAACCTAACTAAGTATTTACTGATCATAGTCGTATAAAACTTTATCAAGATTTTCTTCCCAGTTATTGAATTGTACTCTATCAGTCATCTCAGATATACCAGCAAGCGGAACTGTTCTAGCAGTCATTTCTCCTTCAAACTTTCCAATAAATCCCCATGACTCGGATTCAGTATACCAATCAGCTGGTTCAGTATTTGCGGGTTCATCAGGAAATCCATTAGCCTTTGAAGCATTTGGATAAAGCTCTGATCGTATATAGGATACATCCATGTTCAATCGTATCCATGAAATATTCGCAACTTTAGTAAATCCATCATAGGCTTGTCTAATATGTGGTTTATCAGGAACGGAAAGTACATGATCATAGGTAGCAAAGACAAGCATCACTTTCAAATCTGAAAGATTTTTACCGATATCATCATAATTATGAATTGTGGTACGATATGGCCAAATATTCTTTGTTTCATTAGGAGTTGCCACATCCTCTGGCCAATTTTCTAAAGTAAACACATTATTGTCGATTAGGGCTTTTGTTAAATTAGTTGAAAAATATCGTTTCTCCATCATATGCGGACCACGTTCATCGACAATGAAATCATCTCCCTGGGGAACCTTAAAGGTGATTCTTCCATCTGGAAATTGAGCGTTTTGAACCCAGGAAACCATTGAATAGTTAAAGCAAAGACTTGTTGGATTATACTCCTTGTGGTCATAATAAGGATTGTAGACTGGATCATGGTTATCATCGAAATACCCTAATTCTAAGGCATACATCTCATCAGAGGTAGGATTTTCTCTTCCTACAAAATAATCAAGTGATTTAAGCGAGGATCCTTCATATGCCATGACATTAGTTGCTACAACACCCGCATGAGAAGATGCAAATAATCCAAGATTATCATATATTGCATCGATACTAACTAAATCATTGAGAAATTTTCCTTCAACATTTGGAATCTCTCCAGCGGCAAATCTGATTACATCACGAAGAGCCGTAATGCAATTTGGCCCCCCGTAATCATAGATGCCCTCACTACTTTTGTTTGTATCTGGATCTGTTTTTCCTGGCCAAAGGTAGCTAACTGAAATTGCTCCAATATCAACAGGATTGTAAACGAGATGAAACGGTACAGAGGGGTTATCATATTTTTCTACAAACCATGTAGATGCCTGAACTACGATTGGGGCTTTTGATTGGTAACGTGGTTTTTCAGGAACATCGATCCTTACTGCAATCTTTCCGTTTTCAACATTATTGATATGAGTTACAAAATATTCGCCAGGTTCAACTGGTTCAGTTTCTTCAACTTTTTTAGTTTCATTATTATCAATACAACCACTAAAACCCATAATTATGGGTAAAATGGCTATTAAAATTATAACATGTTTTTTCATCCTACACCATAATTTGAAAAAATTAAATCTTATAAAACGTTTCTGAAAAATCACGGACGTGGTAGTTAACCCTGTTCTACGGGAGAAACTTAATTCAGGATATCACAATATGTAAAATAAAGAGAAACCGTTAATAGCAATTGTTAATTTACACTGGAAAAGAATAAAGAAAACATTTTAGCGGGAGGTTTAAAAAATGAAAAAATATTCACTTAAAACAATATGCTTTTTATTAACAGCTGTTATGCTTATACCTATTTTTAGTATATCTGCAACATCGGCTCCACCACCATCGCCTGAGACATATGAAACTACATTAGAATCAGATACTGCTGTGTATGTTAGTGAATCGCAGTCAACAACGAATTTTAATTCAGGCTCATATCAGTATTATCTTT
>CAZQXW010000051.1:0-13193 GCA_964597365.1 uncultured Thermoplasmatales archaeon
GGCAGTGAGGCAATAGCACTTGGTGCTGCTTCTGCAGGTCTTGATTTATATTTTGCTTATCCTATGACACCTGCAACACCTGTTCTTCATTTTTTTGCAAAAAATGGTAAAAAACTAGGTGTTGTATCAGTTCAGCCTGAAAATGAAATAGCTGTTGCAAATATGGCAATTGGTGCTAGTTTTACAGGTGCAAGTTCCATGGTTGGAACTAGTGGTGGTGGTTTTTGTCTTATGCAGGAGGCTTTTTCTCTTGCTGGAATGACTGAGGCGCCAGTATTATTCTATGTAAGTCAGAGACCTGGGCCTAGTACTGGTGTTCCAACATATACGGAGCAGGGAGAAATATTATTTTCACTTTATCCGGGTCAAGGTGAATTTCCAAGAATAGTTGCATCACCAGGCAGCATTAAGGAAGCATATTATCTAACAAATGAGCTTATGAATCTAATTTGGCATTTTCAAACACCAGGTATTCTTCTTTCAGATAAACATCTTGATGAAAGCAGTATGAGCGTTGATATAAAAACATATAACACAAGTTGGGCAAAACCAAATATTTCTTCTAGTAAAAATTATAAACGTTATAGAAACACTGAAACAGGTGTATCTCCACTTATTTTTCCACCGAATAATCAATTGATCAACTGGAATAGTTATGAACATGATGAATCAGGTTTTACAACAGAAAATGCAGATATGATTTCAAAGATGCATGTTAAAAGAGCAACTAAGCTTCACAGTATGAAAGAATACATTAAGAAAAATATTGGAACAATTAATGTTTTTGGAAGAGGAGAGCCTTATATTTTTACAGTTGGTTCCACTACTATGAGTGTTTTAGAAGCACTTGATTATGCAGATTTAAAAGCAACAGTTGTTCAAATAAAATATCTTCAGCCATTTCCTGATTGGATGCTTTCTAAATATAAAAACAAAAAAACAGTTGTTGTTGAACAAAATAGTACCGGTCAGTTAGAGCAACTCTTAGAAGACAAAGTAGGAATACAACCAGTTCTTTCAATTCGAAAGTTTGATGGACGGCCGTTTGATCCAATAGAACTTGCAAAAAAACTAGGGAAGGTGAAATAAAATGACTGAAGACCTTTCTACTAACCAAGAGATTACTTGGTGTCCTGGTTGTGGAAATTTTGGAATTTTAAATGCATTAAAAAAAACCGTTGAAAAACTTGAAGAAAAAAATGTAAAAAGGAAAAATATAGTAATTACCAGTGGAATAGGATGCCATGGTAAGATTTTTGATTATATAAAACTCAGCGGGTTATATTCAATTCATGGACGCAGTATGGCAACAGCACAGGGAATAAAACTTGCAAATCCAGATTTAAAAGTAATTGATTTTGCAGGTGATGGCGATGCATACGGCGAGGGAATTGCTCATATGATATTTGCTGCAAAAAGAAACGCAGATATAACAGTTATAGTACACAACAACGGAACATATGCACTAACCACAGGTCAGTTTTCACCAACAAGCAAAAAAGGTTTTAAAGGACCCTCAATGCCTGAGGGAAACATTGAAGACCCATTAAATCCATTGAGCTTGCTGTTAGAAGCAGGTGCAAGTTTTGTAGCACGTGGCTATGCAGGAAAAATAGATCATCTATCAGATTTACTCTTTGAAGCCGTAATGCATGAAGGTTTTTCTGTGGTAGATATTCTGCAGCCCAGTGTTGTTTTTAATGATACATATGAGATTTATAACGATAAAACAGAAGTTATTTCAAAACCTGCAAGAAGTTTTGACGATGCAGTAAAACTTGTTAAAACATTTGATAAAAAAATTCCAATAGGTGTTTTTTACAAAGTAAATAAAAATGTTTTTCATAAAGAACTAATGGAGAATTGGAATCCTGTCAAAAATAGATTTGATAAAAAGAAACGTTTGAGCGTGATAGAAGATTTTCTAAAAACTTAGATTTATGGAGGAATAAATAAAATGAATGTGAGAATTGACCAAGAAGGATGTATAGAATGCGGTGCATGTGAAGAAGCATGCCCAGAGGTTTTTAAAATAGATGGAAAAGCAAGCATTGTTAAAAAATACCAAAAAAATGATGATGGTATAGGTGTTATTACCGAGAATCTGAAAGATTGTGTAAGTGAAGCATCTCAGGCTTGTCCTGTAAATGTTATAATAATTGAGTAATTCATATGAATAAAATTAATAAATCTGAAAAAGAATGGAAGAAAATACTTACACCAGAAAAATATAAAGTCCTTAGAAAAAAAGGAACAGAAAGACCGTTTACAGGTGGGCTTTTAAAGAATAAAAAAGAGGGTACCTATGTTTGTGGTGCTTGCGGAAATCCTTTGTTTCCTTCTGATAAAAAATTTGATTCAGGTTCTGGTTGGCCTAGTTTTTATGATGTAATTAGTAAAGGATCTGTTGAATTAAAAAAAGATATCAGTTTTGGTAGGAATCGAATAGAAGTAGTTTGTAATAAATGTGGAAGTCATCTAGGTCATGTTTTTGATGATGGTCCTGCTCCTACAGGTAAAAGATATTGTATTAATTCTTTAAGTCTTGATTTTAAGGAGGAATAAAATTTTCATGAAATCTACACAAATCTCTGAATTAATGGTGAAGGATCATAATTTAATTATGCAAAATATAAAAGATTTAGAAGATATGAAAGAAAGAGATATAACTTACATAAACAAATTGTTTAATGATTTTAAATGGAATCTAGAAAAACATTTCTTTGTTGAAGAGAGAGCAGTTTTTACTTTTTATAATCCTGAAAAAGTTGATGAAAGTTATGAAATCTTTGTTAATCTTACGAAACAACATACAGATATCTTAGAAGAGGTTGAAAATATTCAAAAAAAATTACAGAAATGGGAACCATTTGATTTTGAGGATTTAAAAAAACTATTAGTTTCTCATAAGACTCTTGAAGAAAATAATTTATACCCTGTTTTAGACCAAGAGATAAGTGAAGGTGAAAAACGTTTTATTATAGAACGTATTGAAGATATACGTTTAGGGGAGAGAAAATATGATGAAAAGTAGATTTGTAAGTCTAGTAGTATTTTTAACGCTGGTTATATCGATTTTTTTAGCAATTAATGTATCTGCTCATCCAGCATCTAATATGGAACTTAGTTTTGACAGTGAAACACAAGAAATAGAGGTGCTAATTACTCATTCTGTTTCAAATAGAGAAACCCATTATATCAGTGATGTTGTAATTAGTAAAAATGGAGAGGTTTATAATTCATATAATTATACAAGTCAACCAACTAACTCTAGTTTTACTTATAAATATGAAATAACAGCAACTGCAGGAGATGAAATTGAAGTATTTACAGAATGCAATCTTGGAGGAACATTAACAAAACAAATAACAATTTCATCAAATGTTACTACAGAGAATCAAGATTCTTTTTCAATTCAAGATATAACTTACTATTCAATTTTAGGAATACCTTTTATTATACATCTAGGTATAATTACTTTAGTTGTATTCATTGTAACAGCATCACTACCATTGCTTAAAAAATGGAAAATAGCAAAAGTTCATGTTAAGTGGCATATTCGTTTAGCTATTATTGCAATAATCTTAGCGGTAGTTCATGGAATACTTGGGTTTTTGATGTATATATAAATTAATATAATTAAAGAGCGGAGGCAGATAAAATAGACAAACATGCAATGTTATATGAGAAATTGGAAAACAAAAAAGTACACTGCTATCTCTGCTCACATAATTGTAAAATAGATGAAACAAAAGCAGGCATCTGTGGTGTTAGACAAAATATAGATGGAAAACTTTACACTCATGTATATGGAAAACTTATTGCTTCACATGTTGATCCTATTGAAAAAAAACCTTTTTATCATTTTTTACCGGGTACTCGTTCATTTTCAATTGCTACACCAGGTTGTAACTTTAAATGTGATTTTTGTCAGAACTGGCAGATATCTCAATATAAAATATCAGATAATAAATTTAGTTATCAGGGTCTTGAAATGCTTCCAGAAGAAATCGTTGAAGCTGCAAAACAAAATAATTGTAAAAGTATTGCTTACACATATACTGAGCCTACCATCTTTTTTGAGTATGCCTATGATACTGCAAAACTTGCTAAAAAACAAAACATAAAAAATGTTTTTGTTACAAATGGATATATGAGCAAAAAAGCAATAGATGCCATCTCGCCATATCTGGATGCAGCAAATATTGATCTTAAAAGTTTTAATGATGATTTTTATAAAAAATTTTGTAAAGCAAGATTAGAACCAGTTTTAAACTCAATTAAAACTATGCATGAAAATGATATTTGGATGGAGATTACAACATTAGTTGTTCCAGGTCAAAATGATTCAAAAGAAGAACTTGAAAACATTGCAAAGTTCATCTCAGAAATAAGCAAAAACATACCTTGGCATATAAGCCGGTTTTATGGTGATTATAATTTTACAGATGTTGAGGCGACTCCAATTAAAACACTTAAAATGGCAGAAGAACTAGGGAAAAAAAATGGTTTAAAATATATTCATCTAGGTAATGTTTAATTTAAAAAATAAGGCTAAAATGTCAAAAGAAAAAAAACATGAAAAGGCTAAGCATCATAACCATCATAAAATGATGATGAAGGATTTTAAGAAAAGATTCATCATTTCAATATTTCTTACAATACCTATTCTTATTTTATCTCCTTTAATACAGCAATTTATAGGGATAGAAATAACCTTTAAAGGCAGTAATTATATATTATTTATTTTATCATCATTCATCTTTTTTTATGGGGGATGGCCATTCTTAAAAGGACTTTATGATGAGCTTAAAGAAAAATCTCCAGGTATGATGACACTGATTGCTGTGGCAATATCAGTTGCATATTTTTACAGCTCAGCTGTTGTATTTGGTCTCGCTGGTAATTTTTTTTTCTGGGAACTTGCAACATTAATTGATGTAATGCTTCTTGGTCATTATGTAGAGATGAAATCTGTTATGGGTGCATCAAATGCTCTTGAAAAACTTGCAGAACTCATGCCTGATACAGCTCATAGGAAAAAAAATGGAAAAACAGAGGATGTAAAACTAAGTGAAGTTAAAAAAGGAGATATTCTTTTAATAAAGCCTGGGGAAAAAATCCCTTCAGATGGAGTAATTATCGAGGGCAAAAGCAACATCAATGAATCTATGCTTACTGGTGAGTCTAAGCCTGTGAATAAAAAGAAGGGTGATAAGGTTATAGGTGGTTCTATTAATGGTGATGGATCTCTTGAGATTAAAGTTGAAAAAACAGGTAAGGATTCTTATCTTTCTAGTGTAATAGATATGGTAAGCAAAGCCCAAGAGTCTAAATCTAAAACTCAGAATTTAGCAGATAAAGCTGCTTTTTATTTAACAGTTATTGCGCTTTCAGTTGGGACAATAACTCTTATTTCTTGGCTTTTATACGGTCAAAGTTTTGTTTTTGCAATAGAGAGAATGGCAACGGTTATGGTAATTACTTGTCCACATGCTCTTGGCCTTGCAATACCACTTGTTGTTGCAATTTCAACTACTCTTTCTGCAAAAAACGGTCTTTTGATCCGTAATCGAACCCCATTTGAAAACTCAAGAAAGATTACAACAGTTATATTTGATAAAACAGGTACTCTTACGAAAGGCACTTTTGGAGTAACAAAAATTAATTCTATAAATAAGAAATATGATGAAGAAAAAATAATTAAAATAGCTGCATCTCTTGAACAAGATTCCGAACATCCAATTGCAAAAGGAATTCTTGAAAAAGCAGATAATATGAAAATAAAACTTTCAAAAGTTACTAATTTTGAAAATATAAAAGGCGAAGGTGTGAATGGAAAAGTCAATAAAAAAGATGTGAAGATTGTTAGCCCAGGATACATTAAAAATAAAAAAATAAAGATTCCAAAAAAAATAAAATCAAATAAAGAAGAAGGAACCCAAATTTTTGTATTAATTGATGATGAAATTATAGGTTCGATTGTTCTCTCTGATGAGATAAGAGAGGATTCATATGATGCAATTAAAGAGTTAAAAGAGCAAAATATAAAATGTTGGATGCTTACAGGTGATACTAAAGAAGTTGCAAAAAAAGTATCCGAAGAACTTAATTTAGAAGGTTATTTTGCAGAAGTACTGCCTGATGAAAAACAAGAAAAGATAAAAGAACTTCAAGATAAAAACGAGTTTGTAGCAATGACTGGTGATGGTGTAAATGATGCACCCGCACTTGCTCAGGCAGATGTTGGAATTGCAATAGGATCTGGTACTGATGTTGCAGCGGAAACTGCAGATATTGTGCTTGTAAATAGTAACCCAAAGGATGTTACAAATCTTATTAAATTTGGAAAAGCAACACATAAAAAAATGATACAAAACCTATTTTGGGCAACAGGTTATAATGTAATTGCATTACCTCTTGCAGCAGGAATCTTGTATAATCAGGGCATAATTATTTCTCCAGCTATTGGTGCAGCTTTGATGTCTGCAAGTACTGTAATTGTTGCAATTAATGCAAAATTATTACACATTTAATCTATTTTTAAGCTATTTTTTAATCATTTTCAAGTAAGCCATATATATTTAATTTGAACTGATTTTTTGTAAAAGGTGAATAAAATTGAATAAAATTAAAGCAATACCAATAGTTTTGTTGGTAATATCTTTCGCAGTCTTGACAGGTTGTGTAGAAAATATACCAACTAGTAAAACTACAGGAAGTATAATTTTTACAATAACTGATGAAGCAGCAGATATGGAATCAATAAATGAAATAAAAGTTACAACAAATAGTATTAGAATTCATAGTGAATCAGAAGGATGGATAACACTTTCTAACCAGGAAAAAACATATAGTTTATTAGAGCTTAATAGTACTAGTACCAATAAATTACTTGCGTCTTCTGAGATAGATGCTGGTTCATATAATATTTTTAGAATAGATGTAAAAGAAGTAATAGTAAATGATTCATCTGGCGAGCACGAAGCTAAACTTCCATCTGGTAAATGGCAGATTAATTATCATATTAATGTTTCAGAAGAGGCTAACACTACAGTAATGCTTGATATACAATCAGGCCTTTCCCTTCATGTGACAGGCAATAACAAGTATATTTTTGCACCAGTAATACACGTAGAATCAAAAGAAAATACAACAGTTTCTATTGATTCAGAAAACAATGTTGTTGTAACAGGTGGCTTTGCCAATTTTGATGCAACAGTTGGAATGAATGTCAATGGAGAAATTGGATCTGATTTAAATATTTCTCCAGATGCAAATTTAAGTCTTGATTCGGAAGGAAGCATAGGCATAGGCAACGGTGTAAACGCAGATAATAATGGTAGATTTTTCCTATCAATTACTGATGATTATGCAAATATGCAATCTGTTTCAAATGTAGAAATTACTTTTGAAAAAGTTAAAATATACAGTATGTCAAAAGGTTGGATAGAGCTTTCTGATGAAGAAAAAACATATGATTTAATTGAGTTAAAAAACCAAGCTTCAAATAAGATTATTGTAGATTATAACATTGAAGAAGGAAGTTATAGCAAAATTAGATTGATGGTTGAAGAAGTAAAAATTACTTTTAATAATTCCGAAGAAGTTGAGGCAACTTTACCTACAAATGAATGGCAAATAAACAATACAATCGATATTGAAAATAATAAAAATACTTCAGTTAAATTGGATTTTCTAGCAAATGAGTCCTTATTCATTGATACAGAAGGAAAATATATTTTCTCCCCAGCAATAAATATTGAAACAAGGAATAACGCAGAAATTTCAATTAATGAAAATAATAAAATTACTATTTCTGGTGGAACTATTTCAAATAATGTAAAAGTTGCGATGAGCATGAATGGAAATATGGGTATTGGACTTGGAATAGATCCAAATTCTGACTTAACAGTTGGAGTAGATGGTTTAATAGACCTAGGTTTATAAAATAAAAAAGGGAGGAAAAATAAATGGTATCAATAGATCGTGAAGTAATTGCAATACTTGCAATAATATTTGGGATTCTAATAATATTAGTTCCCGAAATAATCGGATATCTCATTGGTGGATATTTAATGATATTCGGAGTTCTAACTTTGTTAGGAAAAAGAGTTTAAAAGGAGATATAAAAAATGCCATACGATAAGATAAATAAATTGCCAAATAGGGTAAAAGACAATCTTCCAAAAGAAGCACAAAGGATTTTTAAAGAAGCTTATAACAATGCTTGGGATCAATATTCAGATCCTGAAAAAAGAAGAGGAAATGCTTCACAGGAAGAAGCAGCAAATCGTGTAGCATGGTCTGCTGTTAAGAATAAATATGAAAAGAAAAATGATAAATGGATTAAAAAATAATTAAGGAGAGCAATATAAAAATGAAAACTAAAATTCTTGTAATTGGAGCCTTTTTTTTATTACTTGATATTGGATTTAGTGGTTGTATAGATGAAAAAAGCAAATTTATTGGAACATGGCAATCAGAGGATGGAGACACAACACTAGAATTCGATGAAGACAATACAGTTGCAATATCCGGAGATGGCCCATTAGGCATAGTTGAACTTACGGGAAATTTAGAGTATTCCGTTGGAGATAACACTGTAACATTCAGTGCTGGTTCATTTGGTGTTACACTAAATTACAATTTTCCAGAATCTAATGAACTAGTTCTTAGTAATGACCAAGGAAATTCTGTTACATTCATCAAACAATAAAAAAATGATGTGATAAAATGATTTTAGCTTTAATAGATCTTTCATGGGCAATTCTTATTGCTGTAATAATTCTGGCGGCAATCATCGGTTGGTATCTTTTAAAATTTGCAATTTGGATACTTATAGTAATAATTTTAGTAGTACTAATACTAGCAGGATTAGATTTTGTATCCGGCTTTCTGTCTAATTTAATATAATATATAGGAAATGAAAAATATATGAGAACAAATTGGATTTCAGGAGGAGCAATACTCATTATTTTAGTTGTTTTATTTTTTCTTTTACCTGTAACATTTTCTATTTTTTTGATTATCCCCACAACTTTTTTTTATTATAGGCATAATAATATTATTTGCAGGGATTATCTTGCCAGGAAGAAAAGAAGAAGTAATTGTACATCATGAAGATCATAATCGATAAATATTAAATTTTTCAACAATCCATTTTAAAAACGCGGGCATAAATCCACTTATCGTAAAATACTGATAAGTAAATAACCCATTATAGCCACCTAAACTTATTACTAAAGGTATTTTTCTTATTCTATAGCTTTTTAATTTTTTATTTTTTAACATTCTATTAATATTTTTTATAATTATCCTCGCATGTCTTTTTGCATTTTGAGCAGTTTTTTCTTCATCAATATTTGTTATATCTCCGCCAACAAATATTTTATTGTATCCTCTGAGCTGTAAGAATTGATTAACATTTAATGCATTTTTTTCTGAAAATATCTTATTACTAAATTCTTTCATAAAAAAAGGATTGAATTTAATTCCTGCGCTCCAAATAGCAAGTTCTGCTTCAATTCTTTCTTTTTTATCAGTAAAAAAAATGTTTCCTTTATGCTTTTGTATTTTTTGTTTAAAAATTATTTTTGCTTCACGTTTTTCTAAAAATTTTTTTGCATAATTTGATGATTTTATTGTATTTCTTTCTATTAAACGATCGGCTTTATGTACAATTGTTAATTCTTTTTTAGGATATTTTGTTACTATTTCGCCTGCTGTTTCTGTACCTATCAATCCTCCACCAATTATAATAATCTTATTTACATCAATAATTTTTGAATGTAATCTTTTTACTTCATCTCCTGACTTTATTGTAAAAACATTATTTGTGTTATCTAAGAAGATTGGATACTCAATCCCAGTTGAAATTACTAAAAAATCATATTTATAAGATTTATTATTTTTTGTTTCTATTATCTCAGGAGTTATTTTGGTTATTATATCTCTTACAATTCTAACATTTTTTAAAAAAAGATTATAGTTTTTTTTAATTTTATCATGATAATTGGGATTTGTGATTAATTTGATTATACTAGGTACATATTCAAAATAATTTTTTTCATCAATAAGTGTTACATTAAATCTTTTATCATTTTGGAAATATTTAGCAATTAAACAACCGCAAAATCCTCCACCTACTATAATTATATTCATCTTATTATGAACCATAATTCATATCTCGAAAAACTTATTTGTTTAATAAATAATCTTTTTTCTAAAACTTATAAGTATTTTTGTGAAAATAATGTTATTTTTGATTTAAAATTTAACTAAGTTATTCCTTCCAATTGATTTCTATTTCAATCTTAGTACGATTATCCTTAACCTTTAACTCATATTCAACTTCCAAACTTTCTGGAATATTTAGTTCTTCATCTTCAATTTTTATTTTTCCTTTAGCAATATCTGATGCTATTCTTGCTAAAAAATTAGCTGTTTTTTCTTTATCAAAAGAATAATCTCTTTCTATTTTAAGTTCTTTATTTATGTTGATACCTCCTTTTTATTTAAATCAACAAGAAAATTGTTATAATTTTTCTTAACTGCAGAATAAGCAATTTTTGTTGCTAATTCTTTTCTTTTTTTACTTGATTTATATTTATTCCAAGCAGAGTTGTATTTTTCTATGAAAATTTTTTGTGCAGGTTTTGGTAGATTGAATTTTATTTTATTGGGCAATTCTTCAATTCGGTTATATGACATAATATCCAATAATACTCTAAACCGCTCTCTTCTTCATTTTTTCTTCTTGGTTATCCAGCATTTTAACAAATTTTTTTATATATTTGGAACTAAAATTTCTTTTTTTTTACCATGTTATATCTCCATATATGAAAATAAAAAAGTAAATTATTTTACATTTACTTTTTTAGTCTTAGGTGTTTCTTTCGGCTTTACCTTTGGTAGCATAACCGTTAATATTCCGTCTTTAAATTCTGCTTCTACTTCATCAGATTTAATATCTTCTGGGAGACCAAAGTTTCTGTAATAGCTCATACTACTTCTTTCTCGTCTAAGCCAGTTTTTTGTTTCCTCTTCCTCTGTTTCTTTAGATTCTGCAGAAATTTCAATGCTATTTGGTGTTACCTCAATGTTAATCTCATCTTTTGGGACACCAGGCATTTCTGCACATACTTCGTATTTATCTCCTTGATCTGCAATATCTGTAGAAGGTGTTTTGAATTCAGTTAAACTAGCAGACTGTCCTCTTATTGGAGCTAGGAATAAATTATCTAAATCTGATTTGAATCTGTCAAACATCCAATCTAGGTCTGTCCAATAGTCTTGTGGCCTGCCTTCTGTAATCTCAACATTTTCTTTTTTTGGTTTTATACCAATTTTTTCTTTTAATCCTTCTTTTTTTGCCATGAATAAGTCACCTCGCTGAGATTATTAAATGTTATAAAATATAAAATTATAACTTAATTATAGATAAAAAATAGATTGAAATTAGTTAAAAGATTGAATTAATAGTTTTAAACTAAAAATTATGATAAAAATTGATATTGAAACAATAATAATCATTTCAACAATTGCATTTTGTCCCCATAGACTTGCAAGAGGAAAAAATGCAAATGAAAAAACAGTAATTATGCCGAGAACAAATGCGGTTAATCCTAGTTTTTTCTCTTTTGTTTTTCTTAGATTATAGCCAATAATTAACAAAAAGATTGGTACAGATAAAAAAAATCCATATGATACTAAAATATGTAAAAAACCAACTGTTAAAGGAAATATTCCAACTAGTGTTAAAAATAACATATTTAGTATTAGCAAAAAAGATCCTTCTCTATATAAACAATTGGCTATAATTTTACTTTTAATAAGTCCTAGTGAAAAAATTGTTCCAAATATGCCTGCTAGTATAAATGAGATATTAAAAATAAGTGAAGAAAATCCTTTTGCAGAGTATATAGGTGTTTTTCCTTCAGAGCCTGCAAGTTCACTTAGAAAATTTTTTGTCCAACTGAAATCAAATGAAAAATATATTGAAATAAATATGCCTAAAAAAAGTATGACAGGAGTAAACGAACCTAATATTGCAGATAATCTAAGATAAATGTTTTTTTGTCATCCATTGATTTTATCCACCAGATTATTTATTTGACTAATTACTCTTGTATCCTTATTAAATCTATTAGTCCTTTGATATTATCTATTTTATAGTCTGCATCTGTTTTGATACCTATTACTTTACAACCAGCGTTTCTGCCTGCTTTAACATCGTTTTTTGTATCTCCAATTAAAACAACATTTTTTGGCACAACTCCCAGTTTTTTACAAGCCTTATGTATCATATCTGGGGCAGGTTTTCCTTCTTCTATCTGATCACTCGTAACAATTACATCAAAATATTTTTTAATTTCATATTTTTTTAGAATCTGAATTGCACAATCTCGTGGTGTATTGGTAATTATTGCTTTTGGATATTTACTTAGTTTTTTAAGTGTTTCTTTGGTATCTGAAAAAATTTTGATTTCATCTGTGTATTCACTGTATATATTGTTACAAAAAGTTCCAATTTTTTCATCTAAACCTAGTTCTTTTAAGTTTTTATGTAGTTCATATCCCCAATATTTATCAATAAATTCTTCTCTTGAGATTTCTTCTTTACCATTATTTTTTAATGCATAATTCAGACTTTTCCACCATGAATCTAAACTGTCAACAAGTACACCATCCATATCAAATAAAATAGCATCTGGTGATAAGTTTACTGTCATCTACATTTAACTCCTAAAAATTAATGTTATTTTATATTGCCACGTCCTTCATCACATGGCTCTTCATCTTCCATGGGTCTTGCATGTTCTGGGTGTGATGGTTGAAGGCAAATTTCTTTAGGAACCTTTGACATAATTTTACCACAGAATCTAGGTATTTTATTATGTCTTTCTACAGTAGCCGATCGTTTACATGCTAAACATTCATATTTTTCCATTTTTGTCTCCCTCTTTATTATTTTTTTGAAATATATTCTGCAAGTTCCAATAACTTTTTTGCATAACCTGCTTCATTGTCATACCAGACTAACACTTTTGCCATTGTTTTATCAACAACTTTTGTAGATTTTGCATCTATAATACCTGAATGTGGATCACCAATTATGTCTTGCGAGACTAAATCATCTTCGCTGAATCTCAGGATTCCTTTCATTCTATTATTAGCTTCTCTTTTGAATG
>CAZQXW010000052.1:0-12897 GCA_964597365.1 uncultured Thermoplasmatales archaeon
CAGGATGCGGAGCATGCGTCGATGTATGTCCTGTTGATGCATTAAAACTTGTTGACGGAAAAGCAGTAGTCGATGAGGATACATGCATTGATTGCGGAACCTGTGTCGATGAGTGTCCTGTTGAAGCAATAGAGTTATAGAAAAATAATCCTCCTCCATATGTTTTGGGGGATTTTTTTTAATTTTTTGAGTATTTTAAACAAATTTCTGATAATTCAGGTGGACATTTTGATAAGTTACCTGTTTTAACATAATCTTTTAACCTATCAAGCCAGAATGGAGTAACATTACAATTTTTTACGACTTCTACAAATTTTATAATCGTGTCCATTGTGTCAGGATGAAGGAAATGTTCCATTTCACAAGCATCTTTTTCTGCTGTTTTTTTATCTACTCCTAACAGCTCTAAAAATTCTTTTAAAGCATTATGTTTTGCTTTAGTGTTAATTGCGATTTTTTTACCCTTTTTTGTTAGTGATACACCACTGTATTTTTCATAATTGATATATCCTTCCTCGGAAAGTTTGCGAAAAACCTCTGTAACGCTTGCAGGATTGATTTTTAATTTTGAAGCAACATCGTTTGTATGAACAGGTGATTTGACTTTTTCAAGATCATATAATAGCTCTACATAATCTTCAATAGTTTTCTTTCTCAAAACTTCACACTCCTATTAAAACAATTTTCATAATAAATCCTACTGAAAATGCTGTACCAATCATAATTGCTGCTGATTTTATCATGTCTTTAATTCCAAGTTCTCTGATAAGTACAGCAAAAGTCGCAACGCAAGGAAAATAAACAGTTAGTATTGTTGCGGCAATTGTAAGCTGAATTGGTGTTATTCCGTCTATTGTTAGAAGCATTCCAACGGCTATATCCTTTCTTAAAAAGCCTGTTACTAGAGCTGTACTTGCTTCACCCGGTAGGCCAAATACTCCTTGCATTAAAGGTGCTAGAGCGGTTCCTAGCCATTGTAAAAACCCTACTGCATAAAGTATGTTTATTACTGCTACTCCTAAAAATAGAAAAGGTATTGCTTCTTTTAAGAACCATCTGACTCTCATCCATGTTTTTTTAAGTGTTGCCTTAAAACTTGGCCTTCTATATGGTGGTATTTCTAGAAATATTTCGGGGCTTTCTCCTTTTACGAATTTGTTCATGATAAGCCCTAAAATTATGTATAGTATTCCAAGCGTCAGAAATACTAGTCCAAGGTAATAAATGCCATATGGTCCAAGTATACCAAATACCATTGCAAGCTGTGCCATACAAGGAATAGATATTGCTAGCAGTGTTGCTGAAATAAATCTTTGTTTTCTTGTTTCAAGTGTTCTTGTTGCAAGTGCTCCGGGAACATTGCATCCAAGCCCTAGAAACATTGGAACTATTCCATGTCCATGCATTCCAAGTTTGTGAAATACATTGTCTACTAGTGTTGCAAGTCTTGGCAGGTATCCTGTATCTTCTAAGATTGATAGTATAAAATAAAAGGATATGATGTATGGCAGAACAACAGCTATTGGAACGTACAATCCTGTGGTTAGTACTCCTAGTGATTCTATGAATTCTATTTCTACTCCATGTTCTCCAATCAGAAGAGTATGAATAAAACCGGGTCCTAAAATGTCGCTAAGTCTCTCCATTAACGGCAGGTAAAAGGTGTTAAAAATTGGATCGAGTACATATTCTATTAATGATTCTCCTATTAATCTTACTATCCAAAATGCTGAAAATATTATTCCAAGTGCAATTGGAATTCCTGTGATCGGATTTATTGTAAGATCTTCAATTCTGTCTCTTATGCTGTGGTGTTTATGTTCTATTCTTTCGACTTTTTTTATTATTTGACCTATCTCTATCCATCTTGCTTCTTCGCTGGTTGGCTTTATTTTTTTAGGTGATTTTGCTTTTTTAATTTTTGATACAAGATTCTTTATTCCTTCTCCTGTGAGTGCTACAATAGGAACTGTTGGTACTCCCAGAAGTTTTTCCATTTTATTTTCATCGATATGAATTCCTAAATGTTTTGTTTCATCCCATAAGTTTAATGCTATTACTACGGGTATGTCTCTTTCTAAAAGCTCTAGTGTTAGATACAGGTTTCTTTCAAGATTTGTTGAGTCTATCACATTTATTACAAGGTCTGCATCGTTTAGCATTCCTGATGCAACTTCCTCTGCTTTGTTTGAGGGCTCCAGTGAGTATGTTCCTGGTGCGTCTATTATCTCTATCGATTTTCCTTCAAATCTCATTTTTCCTTTTGAAAAATCAACTGTTGTTCCAGGGTAATTTGAGGATATTACATTTGCACCGGTAAGCCTTGAAAAAACGACGCTTTTGCCGACATTTGGATTTCCCATTAGAACTATTCTTTTAATCATATTTCCTCAACATGGATCTTGTGGGCCATACCTCTTCCAATTGTCATTTTGCAGTTTCCAACAGAAATTGTAAGTGGTCCCATGAATGGTTGTTTTGATACTACTTCTATAATCTGCCCGGCTCTTAGGTTCATCACACACATCCTTCTGCAGAAATGATGTCCTCCATGAATTGATACTATCCTTGCTTTTTTTCTTGGTTGCAGATGTGCTAGTACTTTTGTTCTATGCATAGATATCACATTTTTAGGCATGCCTAAATATTACTATATGCATACTAGTTTATATAGATTTTGGTATACCTAAATTTTTAAGAAAAATAAAAAAAAGAAATTGGAAATTTTATGCGATTGTCACATCATCGCATAGATACACATCTTGTATTGAATTTAGAAGCTTTATCCCTTCTTCCATGGGTCTTTGAAATGCTTTTCTCCCAGAGATAAGCCCCATTCCACCAGCGCGTTTGTTAATAACGGCGGTTCTTACAGCTTGTGCAAAATCATTTTCACCTGATGCACCACCACTGTTAATTAGCCCAACACGACCCATATAGCTGTTTGCTATCTGATAACGGGTCATATCTATTGGATGCTCAGAGCATAGAGTATCATATGCAGCATCGCTCCATTTACCAAAAGAAACGCCAGTATTTTTAAGTGCTACGTAACCACCATTTATTGTGGGAAGTTTTTGTTTTACAATATCTGCCTCGATAGTTGCACCTAAATGATTTGCTTGACCTGTTAAATCAGCAGACGCATGGTAGTCCTTTCCATCAATTTTAAATGCAGAGTTTCTGAGATAGCACCAAAGAATTGTTCCCATGCCAAGTTCATGTGCCCATTTAAATGCTTGACTTACCTCTTGAATCTGTCTATTTGACTCTTCTGAGCCAAAATAAATCGTGCAACCAACAGCGGCAGCACCCATATCCCATGCTTGCTCTATATCTGAGAACATTATCTGATCAAAACTATTCGGATATGATAAAAGCTCATTGTGATTTAGTTTTACGATAAAGGGTATCTTGTGTGCATATTTTCTTGAAATCGAGCCAAGTACGCCAAGAGTGGATGCTACAGCGTTACATCCTCCATTTATTGCAAGTTTGATTATGTTTTCAGGGTCAAAATAAATTGGGTTTGGTGTAAAAGAAGCAACTGCGGAATGCTCAATTCCTTGATCTACAGGTAGTACTGATACATAACCTGTGCCTGAAAGTCTGCCGTTGTTGTATATCGACTTTAAATTCCTTAGAACTTGAGTTGGCCTGTCTGAGTCTTTGAAAACATTATCAACAAAATCAGGGCCTGGATTGTATAACATGTCTTTTGATATCTTTGGATTGTCAAAATTTAGTAAATAATCTGCTTCTTCTCCTAAGAGCTCTCTTATGGAGTTAATATCATTTTTAACTTTATATTCTTCAATATTTTCTAAGGTGGTTTCCATATGGAATCAACTCCCCAATAAGAGAAATAAAAAAGGTTTGAATAAACTTTCTGGTAAATGTTATAATTTTCCTTCTTCGTGTCTTCTGTCAAGTTTTTCAAGCATGTCCTTTGTCATTGATGAAAGATTATACGAAGGTTTCCAACCCCATTCTTTTCTTGCAGCATTATCATCTATGCTTTGTGGCCAGCTATCAGCGATTTCTTGTCTGAAATCTGGTTTAAAATCACACTTAAATTCAGGAATATGTTTTTTGATTTCTTCTGCAAGCTCTCCTGCTGAAAAGCTCATACTTGCCATGTTAAAATCACAATGATGCTTTAATTTTGAAATATCTGCTTCCATAAGATCCATTGTTCCTTTTATGCAATCGGGCATATACATCATAGGTAGAACTGTGTCTTTTTTTACAAAGCAAGTGTATTTTTTATTTTTAATTGCTTCGTAGTAAATTTCAACGGCATAATCTGTGGTTCCTCCTCCAGGGGGAGTTTCGCTGCTTATAATTCCAGGATAACGGACACCTCTTATATCTATTCCAAAACGCTTAAAGTAATAATCTCCAAGAAGTTCTCCAGAAACTTTAGTAACACCATACATGGTTTTGGGTTTGAGAATTGTATCATTTGGAGTATCTATTCGTGGTGTCTCAGGGCCAAATGCTGCAATGCTGCTTGGTACAAAAATCCTTGTCATATCATACTCTCTTGCGATTTCAAGTATGTTGTACATTCCATTTATGTTTACATTCCAGCATAAAAGAGGCTTTTCCTCGCCTACTGCTGAAAGTATTGCGGCCATATTATAAATTGTGTCAATATCATATTTTTTAACAACTTTTTCAACAGTTTCGCGGTCTGTTATATCAAGATACTCAAAAGGACCAGAGTTTAGAAGTTTTTCACTTGGTTTTGTTTTCCTACCACAACCAACAACATTGTCATTTCCATATTTTTCACGAAGAGCCATTGTAAGCTCAGAGCCTATTTGTCCAACAGAGCCTGTAACCAGTATTTTTTTCATTTGTTTTTTAGGCATATATAAACGCCTCCCTTTAGAATTGTAACTGCTATAAAACAAGGGTATACAAAGCTTACTATTTCAGAAATAAAAAAATAAAGAGAGGAGGAGTTTTTTTAATCGTTAATCCGCTGCTTCTGATTCAAGGTGTATCCATATAGTACCAGTATGATCGCCTATTGCATCTACTGTTTCAGGTATATCTATCATAACTTGAACCCATACGAAATCAGCAACTCCGCTTTCGGCGTTGCTATTGTTTAATGAATATCTTACATGTGATGTGTCAGGATAGTCCCATGGTGTTGGAATTGTACAATTTGTGCTATTTGATGCGTTGTAACACATAGTTGATGAGTTCTGGTCTCCTGCGGCAAGAGTCCAAGCTGTTGTATTACTTGCGTTTACTTCTGTGTTGTTATTCCACATGAATACAGTTGTTGGATCATTTACTGTGCTATTTGCATTTGCTGTACGATTTCCATGCAGCCATATTTTGATGTATGTTGCACTATTTGATGATATATTTATATGAGTTATATTAATAGGGTACAACTCTTCATTTACAAGTCCAAATGCGGCCGAATATGTTCTCTTCATATTTGATGAAAACATATCCCCAAGCCTAAGTGTTACTTGGACATCAGTTTCATTGTCACCAAGCACACGTAAAACACGCGTTCCGTCACTAGAATTATCTGAGCCGATATACCTTATAGATGCATCAGACGGATGCACTACAGTATACAAATAATCTACTTTTGTAATAGCATATTGGCCTGCAGTAACTAAATTTAAAATTAAAAACAAAACAGCTAATACCAGATACTTCCTTTTCACTTTCATTTCATTTCACCCTTTTTTATTCCTTCTCTTTAGGTGTTATCACAACTAGTGTGACAATCATTACCATGTATACTGTTCTCAAATCACAATATAAAAAGATTTGGCGTTAAAATGTCAAAATGCAAAAAAACCAAATATACAAAAAAAAGAAATTATTAAGGTCGAGGAAATAAACCTGTTTCTTCTATAAGTTTAGGAATAATGTCTTCCCAAAAAAGAGCAGTTATATGAATGCCATGAACTCCTTTAATTTTTTTAACCTCATCTATTAGTTCACAGGATATATCAAACCCTTCTTGTTTGACATCCTCAGAATTTTTAATTCTTTTATAGATGTTATCAGGAATATCTACACCTGGAACATGAAATTTCATTCTTTCACACATTTTAAGAGACTTAAGAGGAGTTATCCCTGCAATGACAAATACTTTATTATCAAGTCCTCTACTTCTAATTTCATCCATCCATATATTGAAGCGTTCAAGATTATACACACTTTGGGTCTGAATAAAATCAGCACCCGCTAGGATCTTTTTTTCAAGACGATCGACACGAAAATCTACCGGATCTGCAAAAGGATTTGCTGCTGCACCGATAAATATATCCGGTCGGCCAAATCTTATCTCTTCACCGTTTTGAAAAATTCCTTTGTCTCTCATATCTTTAACAATCTTTATAAGTTGAATAGAGTCAATATCAAAAACACCCATTGCAGAAGGATGGTTTCCAAAGGACTGATGATCGCCAGTTATAAAAAGAATATTCTTAATACCTATTGATGCTGCACCAAGAACATCGCTTTGCATAGCAATTCTATTTCTGTCTCTACAACTAATCTGCATAATGGGCTCAAGTCCTTTTTTAAGAATTATACAACTTCCACCAAAACTAGAAAGACGAACAACTGCTGTCTGATTATCTGTTATATTAAAAGCATCGGCATAATCTTTTACAATATCTGCCTTGCTTTGTATCTTACTTGAATCCGATCCTTTAGGAGGCCCAATCTCAGCTGTCACCGCAAATTTTCTTTCCGATAACACTCTATGTAAATTACTTTTGTAATCCATGTCTTAGTTCCTCCTCTTCATCTCGAGAGATTTAGACCAATCTTTAGGCTCTATCAATTTTTTAAGTTCATCCAATTTCCCTTTACTCTTGAAATCTAAATATATCAAATCCCATACACAGTCTAAATCAGAATCAACTTCACATTTTCCATCAATTGAACCACCGCAAGGGCCATTTAACATTTTTTTAGGACAACGTGATATAGGGCAATATCCGCTAAATTCTTCTTGTATACATTCTCCACAAAGATTACATCTTCTTTCAAATTGCCCTATTCTTTTTACTTCACCAAGAAATAATGTGTCAGTTCCAGAAAAAATATCAACATCAGTTAAAATTTCTGAAACAGTTTGAACTCCATTTCCACAGGCAAAAACAAGAACTTTTTTTGCATTATCAATCTGAGATTTATAATTTTTTAAAATTCTCTTATCATTTAAAAAATGACATGCCGGGTCTAAAATAACCCAGCCAGTAACTTTAATCCCTTTTTCTTCTAATTTTTGCTTTAACTCTTTTACTTCCTTTTCTCCACCTGTTTTACATACCGTGGCACATTCACTGCAACCAATTAAAAAAACAGAATCTCTTTTTATAAAATTTAGAATGCTTTCAAAATCTTTCTGTTTTGTAATTATCATATTATTACGTGATAAAAAAACATAATTTAAGTATTTGTCTTTTGCAACTCAAAATGGAAATCTCTAAATAATAACCGATATTTACGTTATCTGGAAGTTTAATATTAATTGGATGGTAGGATATGTTAGATGATTTAAAACAAATAAAAGAGATAGATAAATCAAATATGTTTAAAGACTTAGAAAGATTTCCTGAACAAATTGAAGAATCTGAAGAAATAGTGAACTCAACAAACTTGCCAAGTCTTTTCAAAATTGACAATATCATAATAAGTGGTATGGGTGGCTCTGCTATATCTGGAGATATATTGCAAGAGCTTTTCAGAGATAGAATTGATATTCCAATTTATGTAAACCGTCAATACGATCTTCCAAAATGGGCAAATAAAAACACACTTGTAATCTCACAAAGCTACTCGGGAAACACTGAAGAAACTTTGAGCGCATTTAAACACGCATGTCAAAAACATTGTAAAATAATTGCAATTTCTTCAGGTGGAAAGCTTGAAGAATTCTGTGAAAAAAGAGAAATTCCTTTCATAAAAATACCTTCAGGAATTCAACCAAGAGCAGCAACAGGCTATATCCTTTTCTCAGCAATATATGCTCTTAGAAAAACAGGTGCAGTGTCACATGATATAAGCTCTGAGATTCAGGAGACAATAGAGGTTTTAAAAGAATTTAGAAAAACCAACAAACTCGATGTAAAAGAATACGAAAATCTTTCAAAGCAACTTTCAAAAAAAATACTTAACAAAATCCCTCAAGTTTATGGTTTTACTTTTTATACACCAATTGCAAAAAGATGGTGCACACAGTTTAACGAAAACAGTAAAATAATATGCAGATTCGATGAAGTATCAGAATCAAATCATAACGATATAGTTGCTTGGTCAATGAATCCTGATGTTACAAAAAAATTCACATGCATTCTTCTAAGAGATCATGAAACAGAGTCAATATACATTTCAACACGGCTTAATTTTATGAAAAAATTATTTGGAGATGTTGCAGCAGATGTCATAGAAGTTTCTGTCAAGGGTAAAAAACGTCTTGCAAAAATGATGTATGCAATGTATCTTGGTGATTACATAAGCTGTTATATAGCAGTTCTCAGAAAAATCGATCCCTCACCTGTAGAAGCAATTGCTGAATTAAAAAACGAATTGGCAAAAATATAAAACCTTTTTAAAAGTAGTTTTAAATATACACAATGTATTCAACTACTGAGTAGAGGAAGATAGAAGAAATTTGTATTTTACATTAATGGGATGTCATATGTTACAAGAATCTGAAGAAAAATCTTTTCAAAATCAAGACAAAGTAAAAAAACAATATTCATCAGATCATGACCGTTATAAAACATTATTTGAGTCAATAAATGCAGCTGCTTTTATAACTGATCTTAATGGTAAAATACTTGAAGCAAATCTCAAATCATGCGATCTTTTAGGATATGGTTGGGAAGAACTCAATAAGATGGATCTCAAGTCCATTTTTCCAAAAGATGTGGAATGGAGCCAGCTTTTTGATGAAATCAAGTCAAAAGGTGGTATGAATTTCGAATCAAAAAACAAAAGAAAAAATGGGACAATTTTTCCCGTAACTATTGATACTTCTCTTTTTACACTAGATAAAAAACCTGTAATGCTTGTTTTAGTATGGGATATAACTGATAGAAAACTTGCAGAGGTACAGTTAAAAGAATCCGAACAACGTTACAGATGTGTTTTTGATAACTCAGCAGTAGCAATAATGCTTACAGACGACCGTGAGCGGGTTATATCATGGAATACATATGCTGAAACCCTGCTTGGGATGGGTGAAGATGAACTTTTAAACAAACCTGTTGCAATGCTTTATCCACCTGATGAATGGAAAAAAATTAGAAAAGAAAACATCAGAGAAAAAGGAATGCAGCACCATCTTGAAACAAAGATGTTTACAAAAGATGAAAATCTAATCGATGTAGATATCTCTATTAGTGTACTTCGAAATGAAAAAAATGAGGTTTGCGGCTCAATTGGTGTCATAAAAAATATAACTGATAGAAAAAAAGCAGAGCAATTACTTAAAGAAAGCGAAGAAAAATTCAAAGGACTCTTTGAATGCTCAACAGATGGCATGCTTGTTCTTGATGCTCGTGGTGAGATACTTGATGTTAACTCCCAAGCCTTGAACTTTTTTGGTCTTTCAAAGGAAGAAATGATAAGTAGTAACTTTTTGAGTATGGGTCTTTTAACCCCAAAAGCATTATCTATTGTTGTAAGTCAATTCCAAGAATTATTATCGAAGAGAATTGCTACGAGTTATGAAACTGAAGTTTTAGATAAAAATAATGAAATTATAAGTGTTGAGCTAAGCTCTTTTTTCCTTGTTAGAAAAGAAAACGAGATTGACAACTTTGTTTTGCTCATACGTGATATAAGAGATCGCAAACAAGCAGAAATAAAACTTTCAAAAGAACATGGTTTACTTCAAACACTGATGGATAGCGTCCCTGATTCGATATATTTCAAGGATGACAATAACAAGTTTATTAAAGTAAACAAGGCAAAAGCTGCTCATTCAAATGTCAAGCCTGAAGAGATGATTGGTAAAACAGATTTTGACTTTTTACCTCAAGAACAAGCAAAGAAAGCACATGAAGATGACAAAGAAGTACTTGAGACGGGTAAATTTATAATAAACAAAATTGAACAAATAACAAGTAATGATGGTTCTAAGCGCTGGGTATCTGTTACAAAGATACCACGTTTTGATACAGAAGGAACTATTATTGGAACCATGGGGATTTCTAGAGATATAACTGAACTAAAAAGACTAGAATCAGATAAAGGCTTAGATTCTACAAACTGAGAATCAGAGACAATTACTTTTATATCCTCTATTTTTTCATATTCTTTTAGAGCAAAATGTGATAGTTCTAAGGTATTTTTCCAATTGATTGTTCAAACTAATCTATGATTATTACAAAAAATTTGTTGAGAAAAAAAGATTAGCGCGAGGAGGGAGATTTGAACTCCCGAGGTCGTAAGACCAAAGGATTAGCAATCCTTCGCCGTAGCCAGGCTGAGCCATCCTCGCATTTTTTTTGAAAGGTGAAATATAGCGTCCTGATAAAAAGGTTATTATTAGTATTTTGTACAAATATTAAAATATGGTTTCATATTATATTAAAGACGCAATGGAGGATTGGACAGAGAAATACCGGCCAAAAACTCTTGACGAGATAGTTGGAAACGATAAAGCAATAGTTGAACTTAGACGCTGGGCTAGCTCATGGTCAAAAGGAAAACCAAAACAAAAGGCCGTTATATTGTCCGGAAAAGCAGGCACAGGTAAAACAAGCAGTGCTCTTGCTCTTGCAAATGAAATGGGATGGACCACAATAGAACTTAACACTTCAGATGCAAGAAATGCTCAGAAAATAAAAGATGTAGCAACCTCTGGTGCGGTAAATGAAACTTTTTCAGACAGTGGTAGTTTTATCTCATCAAAGAGCGGTGGTAGAAAACTGATAATTTTAGATGAAGCAGATAATCTTTATGAAAAAAGAGCTAAAAACCCGGATGATTCCAGTGATATGAGTGATCGTGGTGGTAAAAAAGCAATTGTTGAGACAATTAAAATCACAAACCAGCCAATAATCTTGATTGTAAATGATTATTACAGTTTAATACGAGGTAGTGGAGATATACTTAAAAGAATTTGTAAAAAAATTCGTTTTTATGAACCCTATCCCAATTACATTGTTCCACTTCTAAAAAGAATTTGTCTTGCAGAAAATATAAACGCTGATCAAAAAATACTCAAAAACATAGCAGATCGCTCAAAAGGAGATATACGCTCTGCTGTAAATGATCTTCAAACAATTTCAATGGGTCGTACGACAATTGATTCATCTTCTTTAGATGTGCTTGGATATCGCGATCGTGAAAAAGATATTTTTACAGCAATGCGTGAAATTTTTAAAACAAAGGATATTCAAGCGATACGTGAAAGCATTTCACATCTTGATGCAGATCCTCAATTGGTTCTTTTATGGATTGCTGAGAATCTTCCAAAAGAATACATTGATAGAAATGATTTAATCAAAGGATATAATGCTTTATCAAAGGCAGATGTCTTTCTTGGACGCACTTTCAAGTGTCAGAACTACTGCCTATGGTCGTATGCCTCAGATATGATGAACGGTGGTGTAGCAACATCAAAAACACGTTCTTATCCTAATACAAAATATAATTTTCCAACATGGCTGAGGCAAAAAAAATCAATTAAAAGCAGTGCTGTTTTAAGAGAATCAATTGTTAAAAAAATAAGTACAGAGTCTCATCTATCTGGTAAAAAAACAAAGGAAGTTATATTTCCATATTTTGTAAATATGTTTCGAAATGATTTATCTTTTGCATCTAAGATGAAAGATGAGTATGAGCTCAGTGAAGACGAAGTTAAATATCTTCTTGGAAAAAGCCATTCATATAAATTAAAAGAAATCATGCTGGATAAAAAAACTGAGCATATTAAAAAATTAGATGAAAATATTAAAAAAGAAGAACAAGAGGAATTAAAAGAAGATAAAGAAAAAAACCAACAAAGTCTATTCGATTTTTGATTTAATTTTTCATATCTTCAAGTTTTCTCATGGTATCTACTGCTTCTTGTTTGTATCTGTCTTTTAGCTTATGGTAAGTTTCATCTGATATTTTTTTACCACGATGTAGCTTTTCTATTTGTTTTAGTGTTTCCATAAGTAATGATTTTTTTGTTGTAAAAAATTCTTGAGAACCTGTAGAGCTTTCCTTTTTAGTAGATATCTTCTGGCTTTTAGCAGAACGCATTATAGATACTATAAACAAAACTAAAAGTACACCCATTATTGCGTAAACCCATATAGGTATTGTCTCAACAGTAGCTGGTTGCATAGGAGTTTGTTTTTGTAAAGCAACATTGATTGTACTCCCAGAATTTAAATTACTGCCCATATAAATTTCATTTGTATCAAATTTTATTAAAAGTGAAGTAGTATTATATTGCAGTTCTTTTTCAAATTCCTCTGTATTTTTATCAAGTGAATACGTGACTTCTGCAGTAAATTCAGAGGTTGTATTATACTCAGATAAGTTTACGGAATAAGTATTTCCAATAGTTGAAACTGTTGCAATGGTATCATTTATTGTAATTACTAGATCAGAATGTCCGCTTTGAATCCAGAAAGAAATAATATCATTTTTATAAGAGGATATAGTATATGTCTCAACAACATCAATTGAATCACTTTCTGCTGTTAACTCTATATCTATTTCTTGTCCGTAAGCTATCATAGTGCTGCCTAACACTATCATCAATATTGCAACTATTGATAGAATTAATCTCTTCATTTTTAAAACTCCCCGCCAAGGTCATATCTGTAGCTATTTATTTATCTTTCTAAAAAACTTGATACAAATAATGTGTCATTTTGAGATTAGTTTTTTATA
>CAZQXW010000053.1:0-12819 GCA_964597365.1 uncultured Thermoplasmatales archaeon
GGATGTGCTTTCTTGTGTATTTTTTGGCTAATTACCGTAATTTTGATATGCTCTAAATTTATGCCAGAGGTGAAGTGAAAGACTTATGGCTAAGCAAGAATGGGTGAAAATAAAAGAGGTTCTTAAAGGTAACTATACAGATAAAACCATTAAACTTCGCGGCTGGATTTATAGAACACGAAGCAGTGGAAATATTGTTTTTACGGTGATAAGGGACTCATCTGACACACTCCAAGCAACTGTTAAGAAAGGGAATCTTTCAGATAAAGAATTCGAAGATGCAAAAAAAGCACTTGTAGAATCCAGCGTTGAGCTTGAAGGCGAAGTCAAAAAGGATGATAGAGCCCCTGGAGGGTTCGAACTTAAAGTCACAACTTTTAATGTCGTAGATTTTGCAGAGACTTTTCCGATTACAAAAGATCAGAGTGCTGAGTTTTTGCTTGATCAGCGTCATCTTTGGATACGCTCACAGAAACTAAGCTCCATTTTAAAAATCCGCTCAACTGTGGTTGGTGCTATTCATAAATTCTTTAGAGAAAATGGATACTATGAATTTGATGCCCCGATTCTTCAACCTAACCAATGCGAAGGAGGAAGTACTCTTTTTGAAGTCAAATATTATGAAAATAAGACATATCTTTCACAATCATGGCAGCTATATGCAGAAGCAGGTATTTTTGCACTTGAAAAAATATACAACATGGGGCCTACTTTTAGGGCAGAAAAATCAAAAACATCACGTCATCTTTCAGAGTTTTGGATGGCTGAAATGGAAGCTGCATGGATGAAACTTGATGAAATAACTGAAGTTGCAAAAGAAGAAATAAAATTCATTTTAAAGGAAGTTGTTAAAAACAATAAAAGAGAATTAGAAATTCTTGAAAGAGACATAGAAAAACTTGAAAAGATATCAAAATCTTCATTTCCAACAATAACCTACACCGAGGCACTAAATATCTTAAAAGAAAAAGAAGGAATGGATGTAGAATGGGGAAAAGACCTTAGAACAATTGAAGAAAACAATCTCATGAATCATTTTGAAACGCCTGTTGTTGTAACAAATTATCCTTTGGAGATAATGGCGTTTTACAAACCAAAAGACCCAAAAGACCCAAAAACGGCTCTTTGCTTTGATATGATAGCACCAGAAGGATATGGTGAAATAGTAGGTGGCTCAGAGAGAAGCACAGATCTTGAAGATATGAAAAAAAGACTAATTGATATGGGTGAAAAAATAGAAAACTATGAATGGTACTTTGATTTGAGAAGATACGGATCGGTTCCACACAGCGGATATGGTGTCGGTGTCGAAAGAGTGATTGCATGGATATGTGGAACAGATAACATAAAAGATGCAATACCATTTCCTAGAACTGTTTTAAGATATACACCTTAGATGAGGGCATCTATGAAAAATGTTCATGTAAAGGTTTCAGGACGCGTACAGGGTGTTTGGTTCAGAGCAAACACAAAACAAAAAGCAGAAATGCTGGGCGTTACAGGATGGATAAAAAATACTTCAGATGGATGTGTTGAGGCAATATTTGAAGGCGATGAAAAATTAGTCGATGAAATGATTGACTGGTGTAACCGTGGTCCACCACTTGCAAAAGTCAAAAATGTTGATGTAAAATCACAAAATATTGTAGGTTTTGATAAATTTGAAATAAAACATTAATTATTTTTTTTCTTTCTTTTTACGTTTTTCTTCGGCGAGTTCTTCCTTATGCCTTTTTTCTTTAGTCAAAATTCCTTGAAGAGTTCTAATACGGGAGTTAAGCGCTCTTATTTTTACTTCTATTTTTTTCTTTTGAATATTGTATTTTGCTCTTGTAATTTTACCCGAATCCATTTTTTCCTTTAACATGCTGATTCTTTGATTCTCTTTTTCTATTGCTTTTTCCTTTTTTTCAATGGATTTTTCAAGTCTTTTTTCAAAGCTCATAATTATTTACCCCACAGTTCTTTTCTGTGTGCCTCAAGGGTATTATTTTCATTACCTAAATATTCTGCGAAAGTTTTAACTTTAGAATCCTTGAGTTCATATGGTTTTGGAAAGTTTTCTTTATATCTTATGTCTCTTAGTAAGTGGTGATCAAGAATTACTTCGCATTTTGTTTCTTCAATTATCTTTAGAAGATTTTCTGCAGCATTATCGATGTCTTTTCCACTTATTTTCCATCCTTTGAAAATTGTTGGTGGTCCATCCATTATCAGTAAATCTGGCTTTTGTTCTATTATGTATTCTGTTGCAGATTGTGTTATTGGCCCTTGCACATCAGAGGCATGTAAAACTTTTTTTAAACCGTCATCAATTGAAGTCATTACAACATAACCAAGCCTTACATCTTCGGGACCATGAAAAAAAGCAGGTGAAAAAGAAATATTTGTTTTTCCAAAATTGTGTGATGAATCATCGCTGTATATCAGTTCGCACATGCTTTCAACATTTTCTTTGAATTTTTTACCACGCTGTGTTTGTGATTTGTTTATATTCTTTGAAATGTCTTTTGCAAATACTTTTTTGTCTTTGTAAAATACTTCATTTGGGTCATAGTGATCATAATGATAATGAGAAATTGTTAAAATATCACATTTTTCTGCAATATTTGATATTTCTTGCTTTATTTTAAAGAGCATTTCATGTTCTTTTTGATGTGGCTCGAGCCTGTATCTTTTTGGGCCTAATGCTGCTGAGGGGTCTATTAATATCTTGCAATCGTCTGTTTTAATATATGTTGCCATTGAGCGTACGCCGAGTGAGTCTGATGCTAGTGGTTTTACAATCATTTTTATCTCCGCTTTTTGGTTAACACAAAAATATGATAAAAAGATAACTGAAAAAACCTATATGCTTTTTTTGAAAAAGACATGTTTTTATTTAGTAGAACTGTGGTTTTTCCTGTCTGAACTCGTCAGTTTCGGGATAAAACGTGATTGACTCATTACAATACTCACAATAATACTCGATAATTATTGTGTTGTCATGCCTTCTAATCGGGATTTTTTTCATCATTTTCCCGCATTTCGGACAAAAATGCTTGTAATTCATCCTTACACAATTAATATTATTATAAGTCAATATATATAAATATATCTGCAAAATAATGTTTTTTTTACCTTAAAAACATGTTTTTCCCATTATATATGATTTTTAAAACTCTATGGTAAGGTATTGATGCTCTATGGGTTTTCATAAAAGATCTTCCTATATCAACGACTTCTTCTCCAGAAATAATCTTTGTATCCTCTGGTGCTCCACGATGCAAATACCATATCTCTGCATTTTTTATATCGTATTCTTTTTTCCATTTCAATTCGTTTAAAATAAGTCGAGGATTTGTCATATTCAAAAAATATTGCTAATATTTTCAAGACTTTTTTTCAAGTGATTATTTCCATCATTTTTAACTATTGATTCATGCCCAGGATATATGTCTGATACGTCTAGTTTTTCAAGTCTTTGTATTGATTTTTTAAGTTCAACTATACTTCCGCCTGGAAAATCATATCTTCCAAAAGAGCCATATGCAAAGATTGTATCGCCTGAAATTAAAACCTTGTTTTTTGAATTATAAAGACATATACAACCGGGGGTATGGCCGGGTGTATTTAAAACCTGAAACTTTTCATCACCAATTGTGATTTCATCGTTGTCTTTTAATCTCGTATCAATTGGCATTTTGGGCATTGCTCCTCCTAGCATTTTTGCAAAATCACTTTCTCCATTCTCAATTTTATCTGCTGCTTTTTCATGTGCAAGAATCTTTGCATTTTTATTTGTTTTTTCAAAAAGATCTTTTACGCCGCCACAGTGATCGTAGTGTTCATGTGTAAGAATTATCTGTTTTATATCTTTAAAATCAGTAATTTTGCTTATTTCGTCTGTAAGATACTTGCTATGCATACCTGTTCCGCAGTCAACTATCGTTGTTTTTTCACCTTTTATTACATAGATATTTGAGTCATAATCAATTCCGTAGATACAATGAACTTCCATGTTTCTTAAAAATAGTGTACATCCTGATAAATTTTGTTATTTGAACAGTTTGGGGTTAAAAACATAAAAAGTCATTTCACCGCTACTATTGCTGTTTCCCTCTTGATCGTATATTTTTGTTTCTATTTTTTGTTTCATAAATGCAGATTCATCCCATTTCCAAACATATGGCTCTTGGGTTAGAGTGTCTTTTAGCTCTCCGTTTACATAAAACTCTGCTTTGCTTATATTTTTATTTTCTAAATCAAGACTCAATGGTCCAAAAACAACTGGTTTGAAAAATGGAATAATCTTTTTGTTTTTAATATAAACAAAACTTTGAAGATTTATATTAAACTTCTTTGAAAGTAAGAATGCTAAAACAAATATCCCAGCTAAAGCTATAATATAGGGTCCTATGCTTATTATATCAAAGCCTTGTTCTTCATAAGATGCAAAGTAATAATCTGTGGCATTAATCCATAGATTTCCTGCCTCGTCTCTTGCTTCTATTTTAAGATTATATGCTCCGCTTGGTAAAGTGTTATCTGGAGTATAATAATATGTTTTGTAATCTGTTGTTTCCAATTTATTTAGTATTTCTATTGTATTTGATGTGTTCCAGTTGTAAAAATCAGCATATTCAACGGTTACTGCAACATTATACTGTATCTTGATTGTGGGATTACTCTCTCCAATCGTACTGTCTTCTTCGGGAATAAATTTTATCCATTCTAGTTCTTCTGGAATTACTATTCCTTCATAATTGAAATGATACTGTGTTTCAGGATCATCTAAAACATAAACTCGGTTGTCTCTTCTCCATATTCTATCTTCAGCTATTTCTCTATCATCTGCCTTTACGCTAAGAGAGGCATATGGATACTCGTCATTTATATGAAGGCAGATCCATCCCTCATTTTTATCTATGGTAACTGTTGCTGTTGCAGCATCGTCGTTTTCTAAAGGTACGATATTCTCTTCTTTTTCTTCTTTTATTGTTATAATCGTATCGTTTTTTGTATTCCATATAAACTCAGGTACGTTTGAGTCGTTTACAGATATTAAAAATGCAAGATCTCCACTTAAATTAAAAACAGATTGTTTAATGTCAACAAGTAAATTATTTAGGTCAATAAAAGCATCTACTATGTTATCTGCATCTGTATCATATGCATAAAAATCATCATCGAGTGTTACATTGTAAAGTTGTTCTATTTGATTTATTGTAGATGCAGAGGGCTCTATTTTTTCTCCCTGTGAAATAAGCACATATGAAGTTTTCACATCTGTATTGCTTTCATTATCTATGACAGTTAAAGTTATTGTGTAATTGCCGTTTGTCATATATTTATGTTCTACTTCTTTTCCAGAGCCTGTTGTTCCATCACCAAAATTCCAAGTATAATTTGTAATAGTCCCATCTAAATCAAAACTGTCATTTCCTGAAAATTCTACGTTTACCCCTATAATACCTGTATATGGTCCACCTGTATCTGAAAGGGGATTCTTGCTGTTGTTTTTATTTCCTGATGGGTCTTCTGTGTTTATCCTGCAGTATACATCTGTGAGTTCATCTAAGTATATTATCTTTTCATAGATATTGCTTGATTTTTCATCCATTGTTGCAGTCTGTTTTTCACTTCCTTCATACCAGTAGGTAATCGTTGTATTTACTACATTGTGATTGTCTGTTATTTGTGCTCTAACAGTATATGTGCTAAAAACACCAGATGAGGCATAATCATGTTTTGTGATGCTTATCTCTGGTTTTTCTTCATCGGTGATAGTTACTGTCTTTGGCTCAGTTGTTATCGCGTTTCCCCATTGATCTGATGCGTATATTCTGTAGCTCATAGAATTAATTGAATTGTCAAGAGAAATAGTTCTTGTAAAATAATTTGAATTTAAGTTTGTCATTGTGTAATTTCCACTATTGCTGCCGTGAGACCAGTCTACTTTAACGGTTAGATCTGATGCTGAGTCTGAATCATCTATAACGGTTACGTTGAATGCAAATGTTTCTCCGGGGGATCCTGTTGTAGGTGAATTATCCGTAATTGTTGGCGGCTGTCCTTCATCTATTTCAAATGTTTTAGTAGATGAACTCACCCAATTACGTGGATCCCTTGCACTTATTTTATAACTATAGTTTCCAACTGTTGAAAATTGATGATTGTAATAATATGTATTGCCTGTCTTATATTGCGTAATTGAAATATTGCTTGTATCTGAGTTTGGATCTGTGACAATTAATCTTACTTCCTCAATTTCAGTATTGTCTGTTATTGAAACAGATAGGTATGTGTAACTTCCAATGGTTTGAGTCTGTGGTGTTGCACTAGGTGTTCCTATTGTAGGTGATATTATATCAAGAATCGCTCTGGTATCAGCACTTGAAATGTTTATTGAATACTGGCCACTATCTAAAACACCATTCTCATTGTTATCATATGCACCTTCAGTGTCATTGTCAAAATCATCCCAATAATTACCTGCAACAAGAGTATTTGCGCCGTTTACTATGTTGTATCCTGTTCTTTGTGATACACTCCAAATATTGTTGTTTTCACTCATGTCATAAGCATTCTCTGAATTTTCATGAAAATAATTATTGTAAATAAGATTGCTAAGTCCATAATAGTTTATATAAAGGCCATACTGCAAGTTTCCAGATATTTCATTTTTATACAAAACATCGCTTGTTGAGTTCTGTATACGTATACCGTCTTTTGTGTTGTTTTGTATTGTATTTGATAATATATCTGTATTATCATCACCAAATAAAAAGATCCCATGTTTTATGTTTTGACTTACTGTGCTGTTATGAATTGTATTATTTGAACCTAGTATCATTACTCCATAATCCTGGTTGCTCGTAACAGTATTATGTCCAAGAGCATTCCTGCTTGAGTTCTCTACTCTTATACCGCTTCTAGAGTTGCTGTATACTTTATTGTTTCCATTGTGATTTTTTATAATGTTATCATTACACTGATCGTTTAGATATATCCCGTTATGAGAATTACTTGCTATGTAATTGTTTGAAATTGTGTTATTGTTACAAGTTAGATTTAGATAAATTCCATTGAGGGAATTACTGCTTACAGTGTTGTTTTCAAGTCTGTTGTTTGAGCAATTATACAAAAATATTCCATTATGGCTATTGCTTTGTATAGTTGAGTAAGTAATGTTGTTATTTCTGGAGCTTCTTATATATATTCCATCAAGTGAATTCCCACTTATTGTATTGTAGTATATCTTTGTATTATCACAATCATAAATGTATACGCCATAATCGCTACTAGATATCACATTGTTTACTAAAACACAGTTACTTGCGTTTATTTTAACCGCAGCGTTATTTGAATTAGGATTTCCTCCTTGAATTGTAAGATCGCTGATATCCACGCCTGTGGCAGATATGGTAAGTACGTCGCCACTGCTTTTTGAAATTATTGTGTTTTCTTTATCTTCGCCAAATAAATTTAAAGAGGTCTTACTTGAGTTTATAACAATATTTTCTGAGTATGTCCCCTCAAGAACATATATCCTATCTCCAGCAGACGCATTATCAATTGCATCCTGAATGTATCTATATGGATAGATGCTACTTCCGTCCCACGGGCCTGCTGTGTTACTATCATCTACATAAAACTTAGGTAAAACTGTATCAGATGATCCAGTCTCATACATTAAACTTGTAAAACAACTTGTAACCAGCAAAGTTACTATAAGTCCCCTCAATAACCTATTGTGTGTCATCCCATCTGCCTGCATATGCAATTGCATATCCAAGATATAGTATTAAGTTAAAAATATTACTATATAATTCAGTTTCTATACTAAACTAATAAAAAAATAATTAAGCGCTTTTTGTATTTGGTAACTAGAAACATGACTCAGATCTCAGATGTAACAAAAACTAATCATGATTCCTGTAAAGAAGCAACAAACTCCGATATTTTAAAAAACACATTAATGTCGCTTATCAAGGTTTCCTGTTCAAAGACATCTGATGATTATGCTTGGTCTTCAATAACAAGGCTTTTAAGCCAACTCAATAAAAAATACAGTTTCTTAAAATTTGTAACTATCGGTAAAACTAAGGATATATCTTATAGCATACAAGATATCGTAATTGATGACCGCCTCGAAAATATAGATGCTTTAGAACTAGCAAGAGCTATACAAGATATAATTGATCTTTTGAAAAAATATCTTGGCACAAAAGCAGGTTATTTTTTCATTCAAGAATTCAAATCTACTCTTGGCAAGAAGTACTACAAAATTATAACTGATATGGGTGTTGATTTAAGACTTGTTGAACTACAAAATGAGTTTTCAGGAATGGACACTCATAGTTTTAAGATTAAAGATTCAGGCAGCTCAAATATTGCTTTTGTAGAAAAAATTGATTAAAAGAAAATGGGTCCGCCCAGATTTGAACTGGAGTTTCTGGCTCCCAAAGCCAAAAGGATGGACCAAGCTACCCCACGGACCCGTTGGTGGAATTCAGGAATTACAATCCAATATTTAAAAACTTTTATCTAATCCGAATGTATTTCATAGTCAAATGATGTTTAATATAAAAAAGCCTAGCAATATAATAGCTCTTATCTTGCTTTTATTCTCTTTTTATGTATTATTCATTGACTCGTTATTAGTTTATATTAATGCTTCCTCATTAACTGACTTACTTGACTTGGATAATCTAAATTTTATTGTCTTTGCAACCATATTTGTACTTGCTCTTACTCCTTTTGTATGGTATATTTTTGTTTGTAAAAATTCTTTTAAAGAAACCTTGGGTAAATTAGGACTTCACGCACAAGATATCGATGTTGCTTTTGTATGGGGTCTAATAGCATCAATAGGGATGTTATTAATAGCAATCCTTTTTTCCTTTGCTTTTGTTATTCTGCCAGGCAATAGTGATGACTCTTTGCAAAGTGTAAATGAGATAGCAGCTAGTCTGTCATTATTTTCTGTTTTGATAGTATTTATTCAAACAATTGCTGCTGAGATATATTTCAGAGGATTTATTCTTAGCAGAATTAAATTCTTTGCCGGCCGAGAAGCAGCAGTTATTTTATCATCTGTTTTATATGGGGTAATTTATCTCCCATATGGTGGAGTTTATCCTGCAGTTTTACCAATATTTTTGGGATTGATTCTTGGTTACGTAGTGATTAGAACAAAAAGTCTTTATTCAGCAATATTTGCTCAGATATTTTTCAATCTAATTGTATATACTTTAAACTATTTTGCACAGTTATTGGTTTAAAACGCTTGTTTATTTGGAAAATTTTATGAAAACCTTTTCTTTACAGTTTTATTAAATGGATTTTGATATTAATAAACCATCACATATAGTTTCTTTATTGCTAGTTATAGCAAGTTTTTTCATGATAATTGGCCTTTCTATAGTTTCATTATTTTTAGGGATAAACTCAGAACAAGTAGAAAGCATACAAGAATTCCCTGCGGTTTTGCAAATGTTTGTGGAGATTTTTACGGTTATACTGCAAATAATTATTTTTATAACATTCATGATCATCGTTCCATTAATCTGGTACAGATATGTTAACAAACTAAATTTAAAACGCATTAAAGAAAGACTGCAACTTGATTTTAAAACTATTGACAGGGCTTTTTTATGGGGTATTTTGGCATTTCTTATGATAATAGGACTAAATATAGTTGTAAATTTGTTTTTTCAAAGCTTCGGCTTTGCCGAAAGCGATCTTAATAATGCTCAGGATATAGCAAACATACTATCGCCTATACCTATGTTTGTTATAATTGCATTTCAACCAATTGGAGAAGAAATCTTTTTTAGAGGATTTTTATTGGACAAAATAGATTATCTTTTTAATAAAAAACAAGAAAAAACAGGGTTTTTTTACGACTACAAAATTCCTGCAGTTTTAACAACATCTATTTTATTTGGTGTTGCTCATCTTTCTTATGCAAAAATCCCTGTATTTATTTCGATATCTGTAGTGGGATTTGTATTAGGTATTATAGTAGTAAAAACTAAGAATTTATATTCTTCAATATTTGCCCATATGATACTAAATATATCTGCATTTGCTATCTACTTTATGTTCAAAGACTTACCTGGTTTTTAATCGTTAATTCTTTATATTTGATACATATGCAGGGTATAATTACTTTGGTGATTACTAATGGAAAAACAAAGAACATTTGTTATGATAAAACCCGATGGAGTACAGCGTGGTTTTATAGGTGAAATTATTAGTCGTTTCGAAAAAAAAGGTTTAAAACTAGTTGCTATGAAAATGGTTTCAGTCAGCAAAGAACTTGCAGAAAAACACTATGGCGTTCACAAGGGAAAACCATTTTTTGAACCAACTGTAAACTACATTACATCTTCGCCGGTTGTTGCAATGGTTCTAGAAGGGTTTAATGCAATTGAGCTGGTCCGCAACATGATGGGTAAAACAAATCCTGCAGAAGCAACACCCGGAAGCATCCGTGGAGATTATGGGCAGTTCATAGGAAGAAATATTGTCCATGGATCAGATGGAGAAGATACTGCAGAATTTGAAATAAATCTTTGGTTCAAATCAGAAGAATTATCAAACTATGAACGCATAGATGAAAAATGGCTTACTGAATAAGCCTTTTTTTATTTTTGCCGTTTATTTTATAACACCCTATTTTATACCCTAAAGTCAATGACTTTTGATAGGAAGACGTTAGTTGTACCAAGTGATACAAAGTTCGAAGAAAAAACTATTGTTACAAAAGGGGATGTAGTAATTGGTGACCGCTGTCTAATACAATTTGGTATAAAGACAGATGGTAGAATTTTTGTAGGCGAACATGTAGTAATTGACGGGGACCTAGAGGCAACAAATGATATACGTGCTGATATTTTTACTCGTATCCGTGGTAATGTCAAAAGCGGTGGAAATGTTTATTTTGGTGAAAAAGTAGCAGTTAATGGCAAGCTGTCTCTTAATGGGGATTTAGATGTTGGAGATAGTGTAGAAATAGATCAAGGCTTTGAAGCAAAAGGCTGGATTAATATAAGAAGCCCAATTCCTGTTGTTATATATATTTTCATATATCTTATGCAGATGATGAAGATGGGCCATAGTGAAGAAATTGACAGAATACTTTCAGAAATAGAAGAAAACGATGGTGATACAATTCCTATATCTGAAACGTTTCTATTTATTCCTAACAACTCAATAATAGGTGTTCAAAAATCAAAAGTAGATCATAACATAAGAGTTGGAAAGAAATCTTCACTTCTTGGAAATTATGAGATAAAAGGAAATGCTTTTATTGAAGACAATAGCATAATGCATGGTACATTAAAATCAACAGGTGATGTTTACTGTGGAAAAAAGACAACAATACATGGAAACATTTCATCGGGTGGAGATGTAAAAATAGAAGATAAGACCAAGATTGCAGGAGATATCAATGCTGCAAAAATCTTTCTTGCAAAAAACTCTGTAGTAGGTGGAGAACTCTTTGCAAAAAATGGGATATCTTTTCATAGTTCTTCAAAGAAAGATGCCCAGGAAAAAATACAACGTTTTGAAAACGAAACAGATATTGTTGATGAAGTAGATGATATGTTGGAGTAAATAAAATATGAGCATGCAGATAGGAATAGTCGGAAAACCAAACGTTGGTAAATCCACTTTTTTTAATGCAGCAACTGAAGCGCATGCTGAGATTGCAAATTATCCTTTTACAACAATTGATGCAAACCATGGTGTTATGTATCTTGCAAAACCATGCCCTTGCAAAGAATTCAATGTAACATGCACGCCTCACAACTCAAAATGTATAAATGGAACACGATTTGTTCCAATTGAGGCAATAGATGTAGCAGGACTAGTGCCTGATGCATGCAAAGGACGAGGCCTTGGAAACAAATTTTTAGATGACCTCAGACAAGCAGATGCACTAATACACATAGTAGATGCTTCAGGCAGTGCAGACGCAGAAGGAAATCCATGTGGACTTGGTAAATATGATCCAATAAAAGATGTAGAATTTTTGGAAAAAGAAATTACCATGTGGATATATGGTATAATCAAAAAAAACTGGGATAATATAGCAAGACGGTCAAAGCTTGAAGGAAAGAAAATAGAGCTATTTCTTGAGGATCAACTAGCAGGCCTAAAAGTAACTGATGATCATATTCATAATGCGCTTAGAAAACTAAAATTTGATACAGCCAAGCCTCTTGAATGGTCTGATGAACAATTAATTTCTCTTTCAGATATGATTAGAAAATTCAGCAAACCAATGATTATTGCTTTTAACAAATCAGATGTAGCACCAGTAGAACTTCTTTCAAAGGCAGATGATTTGAAAAAACAGGGATACATCGTTGTTTTAACAAGTGCAGAATCAGAGCTTGCTTTAGCAAATGCTGCAAAAAAAGGACTTGTTTTATATAAACCTGGAAGTAGTGATTTTAAGATTAATATCAATGCAAATCTTAACGAAAAGCAACAAAAAGCACTTGAATACATAAAAACAAATGTTCTTCAAAAACATGGTTCTACAGGAATACAAAAATGTATAGAGGAAGCAGTAAAAATGCTTGATTTAATAGTAGTTTATCCTGTGGAAGATGAAAACCATTTGACAGATAAACAAGACCGAATCCTGCCTGATGCTCACTTTATGAAAAAAGGAAGCAATGCAAAGGATTTAGCCTATAAAGTTCACACTGATTTAGGTGATCATTTCATACGTGCAATAGACGCAAGAACAAAAAGAGTAATTGGTGCAGATCACGAATTAAAAGATGGCGACGTGATAAGAATAGTATCCGATGCATA
>CAZQXW010000054.1:0-12261 GCA_964597365.1 uncultured Thermoplasmatales archaeon
ATCGGCTCTTAACCGATTGGCCTGGGGTTCGAATCCCCACAAGCCCGCTGTTCTTTCTTGAAGAGTTTTGGCACAGCATTTTCACCCCTTTTTATGCTGTTGTGGCAGATGGATGAAGATTTTCTAACTAAAATCTTTCTTTTTTTCTTTTTGGAGGTGATAGATTGAAACAAGTTTCTATTTATGATAAAAAGACTAGATCTGAAAGAGAAGTTGCTGAATTATTGAAAGAGATGGGAATAAAATGGTCTTATGAGCATCCTGTTTTTGTATGGGATGAAAACAAACGGCCAAGAGTTTGGGCACCAGACTTTTATTTGAAGCAATTTGGAATATATGTTGAAGTTTGCGGATCTGAAAAATTTGATTATGGTTATAGAAAGAAAATATTCAATAAAAATGGTTACAGTGTGATTTTTTTACATTTGTATAAAGATAGATTAAAGTGGAAAAATCATCTTTTAAAGTATCTAAAATTATTTCTTATGCTAAAAACAAACAAGTTTATGGAAATCATAGAATGATCAAAATTTAAAATTTATTCATTTTAAATAATCTTCCCTCTTTGCCATCATCATGTAACAGTTTAATTATCTCTTTATCTTTAAATTCTAAAAGATTTCCATTTTCATCTCGAGGTAAGTCATGATTAATAACAGTTAATACATATTGAATTCCATATTGAGAGCAAAACTCTTTAACTTTTTCTAGAAATAATATTTTTTTTCTATCATCAAGGCTTTCGAATATTCCATCATGATAAGTAAATCTAAAGAAATTTTTATTTGAATATGTTATTAAAACAGATAAATCAAATGCTGCGCATAAAATTTTACGGTAAGTATTTCCTCTGTCTTCACCTGTTGCAGTTAAATCTTTTTCATCTTTTACAAAATTTGCTTTAAACTCAAGATTTCCTTCTGAATTGATTTTTATTGATAAAATAGCTGGGATATTAAATACATATTTTATAATTTCATTAAAGTGTTCTCTTATATTACTATAAATATCATTACTTTTTTTAATCATATCTTTCGTTTGATCTATAAGATTATCTCTTTGATCGATTAATTCATCAATCTTTTTTTGTATTTGATCAGAATGGTTTAAATTTTCAAGTTGCTTTTTCATGTTTATTAGTTGAGTTTTTTCATTTACTATAGACGCTTGAAGTTGTTTAAATTTTGAAAAACTATCTTTATTTTGTATAATTGATAAGATTTCTTCACGCTTATTATTTAAATCTCTAAGTTTTTTATCAATTTCTTTTTTATCTTCATTTAAGTCCGATAATTTCTCCTTTAAATATTTAAAGCGCTCTTCTTGTAATTCTTTATTAAATTTTATTAAGTCAGAATAATCTTTATCGAATTTGTTTGAAAAATATATTTTTGATTCTTCATATATCTTTTTAATTTCGTTTAAATCAAAATCGATCTTAACATTTAGCGCCTCATCTATTTTATCAATTTCATATTCAATTCGATATATCTCTGTATTATAATCTGATATTTCCTCTTCGATATCATTAGCTAGAGACCGTGTTAATTCTAAATCCTTTTCATAAAAATCGAATCTATTGATTTTTGTCTCTTTTTCTTTTATGTCTTTTTCTTTAATTTTTATCGCTCCGACTAGTTTATCAAAATCTTCTGGATTTACTGATACAGTTTCTTCAAACTCCTTCTTAAATTTTTGTTTTTCTGTTATTTCATCATCCTTTAAATATTTCTGTTCAATTATTTTTTCATTAAATCCTAGCACTTTGGCCATATATGGTTTCCAATAAGCATGTTTGCCTGTTGAAAATTTATGGATCTGAAAAACATCTCCATAATCTTTTTGAGATCTTAAAAAATAAGTGATGCCCTTTCTATAAGACCAATCATCGATAGCGTCTAAATTTAATATTTTATTTAATTCATCTCTTGCTTTTTCGAATGTTAAATTTGATATATCCCAGAAAGAATCAGGCTTATCAGAAAAATCTTGATATTTTTCTTTATGCTTCTTTAAAGAAATTATTGTGTTATTTGAAACTCCTCTTTTAATTGTCAGAAAATCTCCGTTGTTTAATTTAATTTCTAAAAAAAAGATAAAATCTTCAAAAATATTATAATGATCTCTTAAGAAAACGCCTTTATTGAATGTTTTTAAAAACAAAAAATCAATGAGTTCAATTAATAATGTTTTGCCTAAATTATGAGAATCTTTAGTTTTATCTTTTGGTTTTTTTACTTTTGCGAATATTACATTAAAATCTTCATTAAACTTGATATCATCGAATATATCTTTCTTATTTGAATATATTTTGCTTAATTTCATTTTATTCAACCAGTTCGAAAAGATCTGATTTTGGATAATACTTTAGTTTATTGAATAAATATAATAGATTTAAACAATAAATAAAATTATATCTTACATCCTTTCCATAGATCAGTTCTAGTTTATCTAACAGTTCATTGTACTCGATTATTTTATGTTTTTTTAAAATGATTAAAATATTAGCAGTAATTTTAATAATTGAATTATTCAGATTCATGTGTTTTGTAGGTTTAATCATTTTTCTTCCCTATATCGCAACTCCAATACATAAAATGTAAAAAAATTCTTATTAATCTTTTTTTCTTTTTTAATTCAGGACATTTTGCTAAAATAAAGTCATAGTAATATTCAAAAATTTTATTAAATTCAGTAAATTTATCTCTGTTTGTTATGATTTTAGCTTGCAATTCATTACTAATATTTTCATATTGTTCTAGAAATTCTTTATTTTTCGGATCTCCAAGAAATTTTGATATTTGAGAAAAATATACTTGTGATTTATCCTTGATGAAATTAAAGTAATCTTCATTTAAATTATTTATTTTATTTTTTAACTCTATATCAACATGTTTAAATGGATCTTTTATCTCTTCGAGTTCTATATCATCCTTATTATCTGAGAAAGCGATAATTATATCTTTTATATCTTCTGGAAATATTCTCAATGGATTTTTTAAATTATCAAGATCAAAAAGATCAACGATATCTTGATTTCTTCTTAAAAAAATTATTAAATCTTCATTACCAATTATCTCAATATTATCAATATTAACTTCATCCTTAATTTTTTTAATTAGATTATCGCCAACTATAGCTGTATGTTTTCTATTTGTAAATATTAAATAATTATCTAACCCTTCCTGATTTTTTATTTTCTTTATTCTTTTTATCTCTTTTAAAATAACCGCTTTAAAATCACTATCTGAAAAACTACCATTTGGTTTATTTGTATGTTTTGCTTGAATTATAAATTTTCCATTCCAGGGTGATTTATCAGAAGGATAATATTTAGCAACCCCTTTAAAACGACCATCTTTACCTCCGTCTTTACCTTTTGTAAAAGAAACGGTTCCTATACCTAATATCTCTTTACATAGTGTACTAACTAATTGTTCAAATTCATCTTCTGATAATTCATAAAGTGGATATCCTCTCATCTGCATTTTTGATATTAATGGGTTCGTATATAAGAGTAATTATTTGTTTAATATTAGATGGATGATGAATTATTTCTTTTCCTTATTGCATGTGATATCCAATCTACAGGTAGTTGTCTATAGTATTGTTCTGCATATTTGATATAATCATAGGTTGTGCTTGGTTTTTCATGTCCAAGCCAGGTCTTTACATGATATGTATTATAATATCTTGATTTTATCGTTGATTATAGGAAGGCTTAATAAAAAATCTAATTATATAATCATTTATGGCGAAATGATTTAATGTGTTTAATCAATTTCATAATAACTATCTTGGCTGTAGTTGCCATTCTTGGATTAATTGGAAGGAAAAAGTGATTTTCTTGAACGATAAACTATTGAAAAAAACTATATACTTTCTTGGAGCGGGGTTTTCTTCTGAAGCGAAAATTCCTGTACAAAACAGATTAATTTATGAAATTTTTGATTCAACCATAAAAGATACAAAATATAGGAGTTATAAGAAGAAATTAAAAAAGTTTCTCGAAGAAATTTATAACTGTAATGTTGATGATTGTATTAATAAAAATATTGGGTTTCCTGATTTAGAAGATATTTTTTCATTGATAGATGCGAGCATAGAAACTCAAGGTCATTTAAAAAGATATAATTTCTTTTCACTATTGGAAATTAATGATGCTTTATCTTATTGTCTTAGGGCGATTATTAATGAGAAGATGAATGTACCGAATTACATAGACGATTTTGTAGATGCATTAATACAACTTAGGCTAATAAATCAAGAGAGGGATTTTTTTACAGTGATAACAACAAACTGGGACAAGGTGCTGATTAATTCTATAAGAAAGAGAGCAAGTGAAATTATTGATGGAATACTAAGTGATAACAGAGCTGCAAATATTAACAGCAAATATTTAGAACCAAATGCTAGAAATGATCATAGAAATAATAGAAAAAACATTCCATTGATAGATTATTGTATATACACAAACGCTTTCTCACATGATAATAATCATATTCCCTCTTTTAAGATAAAAGCAATGGGTTTTGCTAATATAAAAATAATTCATCTACATGGGACAACAGATTGGATGTATTGTCCATGTTGTGGAAATATGTATTCGCCACCATCTCATTTAAAAACAAATCTACTCAATAAGAAATTAATGAATTCTGCTACATGTAAAAATTGTAGAGATACCATAAAAAACGATAAGGACAAGACAAAGTTAATACCGTTTCTAATTATGCCAACATATCTAAAAGATTTATCTAATCCCCATATAAAGGATATTTGGAGAAATGCTGCTGTTGAAATTCGAGAGGCTGAAAGATTGGTTATTATAGGGTATTCTTTACCCCAGGCGGATTTCCTGATTAGAAATCTATTAACTAAAAATATCGGTGAAAATACAGAAATATTTGTTGTTTTAAAGCATTTTAATGCTATCAAAAGGGAAATAAGAATTGACTATGATAATAAGTTATCACATGTTTCTAAAAAGGGAAAAGAAGAGATAATTAATAATTTATATGAGGATTATAAAAAGAAAAAGTATATTCATTATAAGAAATTATTTGGTGAAAAAAAATTCCCATATAGAAATATTAAATTTTCAGGTACAAAGAATTTTATCATTCAAGAGACTAAAAATATAAATAAAAAAATAAGTGGCAATTAGAGCCGTTTTGTTAATTTATAAACTCACCCAATATTAGTTTAATCTTATTTACAATGTATTTTGGATCCTTATTTTGTTTTTCCATTGAATTTATAAGATTTATTAGTGTTATAGATAATGCTGTATTACCATTATCAATTGTATTTATTTTATGAGAACCATTTTCAATTTTTTTCTTTATCTCTGACAAACAGTCGTAACTATTATTTTTGTCCCAAAGATATGATGCAATAGAATCAAAGAATTCATAATTTGAAATAGTATTAGGTTCTCTGATATCAATCATTTCTTTTTTCCAATCACTAAATTTCGGGAGTAATTTATTGACTCCCCGTATAAAAACTCTATATTTCTTCCATGAATCCGAGGTTCTTGGAAAAACTAGAGTGACATCAAGTTTTTTTATTAGGTTTTCTGACCTTTTATTCCAAATAGGGTATTTAGCAGGATAAAAGGAATGTAGAATTTCTGTAGTGGTTGCTTGTCCAATTCCCGGTATAGAATTTAGTTTTTTTTTATTTTCATCTTCGCCTATTAAAATGGCTAGTTTGCCTGATATTTCATCAATATTGGTCTTTTTTAATATCCTTTCTCGCATAAACCATTCTTTGTTGTTAATTACTTCTCCAAGGGACCAAGTTTCCTCGATTAACATTTTTAGTGATTCTATATTTTTTTCTTGTATTATCGAAGTTACTAGTTTTTTTATTTTTTCGTAGTGGGCTTGTCTTTCTACGAAATCTAGATCTATTGTCATTTTATACCTCTTATTTTTCTAATATTTTTCTATATATAATCACTATTATTTAAAGTTTTTTCTTATATACCGTAATTTAAGGATTTATCAGAAAATATTTTTTTCTAAACAGAACAGTATTAGATATAATTTAAAATATTCACCATCCCATCCTTTCGAGAAATAGGTATGGGCTTGTTGTGTCGACACCTTACAACAGGAGAGATACTTGGAGACAGAATTGCGTTTTTCAGTCTGCCAAATGTGGTGATAATCTGAGACAGATTTCTATATATGACAGGATGACAAGATCTGAACGAGAAGTTGCTGATTGATTAAAAAAAATAGATATTAGTTGGAGATATGAACAATCAGTTTATATTTTAGATGGCCATAATAGACCGCGAGTTTGGACCTCAGATTTCTATCTATCTTCTTTTGGAATATATGTTGAAGTATGCGGTTCATCAAATTTTTATTACGAATATAGAAGAAAAATATTAGATGAAAACGGAATTAGAGTAATTTTCCTTCATTTATATAAGGCAGAAGGCAAGTGGAAATATCCTCTTGTGAGTTATCTTGAAAAAATTGTTGATTATAGATATAATAAATTAAACAAAATTCTTAAAAGTTAAATTAAGAATGACAGATTATTAGAAAATGAAAAATGTAGTAATAGGTAATGGAATAAATATTCAATATGGTGGTTTTGAGTATACTAATGAAAACATTATAAAAAGAGCTTTACTAAATCTTAAAAATAGCAATTTTTCAAAAGAAGTTTATACTAAAGAAATTGAGACATGGTTATACATGCTTTATTCTGCTATTCCTAATATTTTGAATGGAAAATATGATCAATTAGCTGTATCATCTACTGAAAAAGAAGCATTAGAACATTTTAAAAAAAGATACCCTTATAGAAAAAAAATTTCTGACATTGGTCTTGAAGATTATTTTCTAGTAAATGAATTGCATTGTAGAAACCTTACAATTGTAAATCCTGAAAGATATTATTTTCAAGAATTTTTAAGGAGACTCTTTTTAGATTCTATTTATAATGGTGGGAAAATTAACAATATTCATAAAAAATTCCCTAAAAAAGTTGTAGATTTCATCAGATCTTTTGATAATGTTTTTACAACAAATTATGATAAGAATATTGAAATATCAATAAAAAAAGAGGTAAAATATTTGCATGGAGCGTTTCATGTGCTCGATCAAGTTTATGACCCAAATAGTTATAGAAATAAATTACCTGATAGGCCTGTTGATAAAACACCTGTAATCAAAGGGTATGAACATATGTTTTCAACTGCATTAATTGGATATTCAGGAACTATTAAAGAATTTGTAGGAAATCAATCGGAATTAGCAAATTCAGCTATGAAAAAGTTTTCACAAGCAAATAGATCTAATTCTGAGATTTCAAAACAAATTGAAGAATGGACAAATGTAGATAATGAAATCGTTAGAAATCTTTATGAGGCTATTAAACTAAAAAAAAATGATTCGAGCTTACAATTTCCAAATGACTATTCAATAAATAAACTTAAAGAAATAAAAGGAAATATAACTATTATAGGTTTATCCCCAAACAATGATTCGCACATTCTAAAATTGGTTAAAGAAAACATCAAGATAGATACTGTTGAGTTTTATTTTTTTGATAAAAAAGAGTCATCCATAATCAGTTCATTTTTTAACAACAAAAAAGTGATTTTTAAAAATGTTAAGGAATTTTGGAATATTAAGGTAAATAATACTTTGTGAATTTAGTTATATTAAATCAACTAACAATTGGTTTATCCAAATTCTTCAATTTTAATTTTTTAAGTTATATCGCCATCTAAATGATTGAAAAATAACTCTTCTTCTTGCTTTCTGAATTCTTTTAAATGTTTAAAATATATTTTCGCTTCCATATATTCGATAAAATCTGAAAGATTCTTTTTTACTTGTTTATTATTTTTATATTTTACTTCTAAAAATGATGAATATTCGCTAAGGGAGAAATTTGAGAAATTTCCTTTTAATTTTTTCTCCAATAAATTTATCTCCTCATTTGCAAGTTTATATAACTCTTCATCATGCCATAATCCCTCTGGTTCAAAAGATTGATACCAAATATATTTCTCTAATTCATTATGACCTTGCCATTCATCGGATTTAAAAATTTTAATCATGAACTCGATTTCTTCATCAGAAAAAAACTCTTTTATTTTTTCATGACTGCGAAACTTTGTAATAGATAGTACATCTCTAACAGGACGAGAAAATAGTATTAGATCAAGCATTTCAATTACTTTGCGATGTTTTGGCCGAATTTTTATAGGATGCTCTCCACCAATAAAACTTCCTTGTTTTCCAAAAAGAGAATCTAATCTTAAATCAATATTTTTATCATATTCCTCCGACTCTCTTAATGAACTTGTAGATAAAACAGCAATGCTTTCATCTATATCTAATTCTTTATTATAAAAATTTTTGCCAGTTTTGTGTTTGTACCACCATAAAATTGGTGCTTTATCAAAGTCTTTAACTAATATGCTGTGGCCTTTACTCATATATTGATCTCTTTCCTCTTTTGCAATTTCTTCAAGTTGTTCTAAGGTCATTAGGTTTAATTTGTTATAAAACCAGTCACCATCATTTTTTATATCCTTTCTTCTTAAAAAAATATCAGCTAACTCTTCATTTTTCAAAAATAAATCTGATGGCATTAACCATCTTGCAAAAGATTTCTCAGGATAAGCAGAATTTTCGTCTTTTGGACAAATGTTTAAACCAATATCTTTACCAATTTTACATGATTGTTTCATTAGTTCAATTATAAAACGATGGCTTTTTTCATTACCGCTGTCCTGTTCAATAACATCATAAATAGCTCTAAAAAATTTAAATAAAATTGTGTGTAAAATCAAATCTTCAGAGATACAAATTGCGGGCATATCTTTTGTGGGTAGTAAACCTTGTTCTATTTTTTTTCTCGTCTCAAAAACTAATTTTAATTTTTTTAATTTATCAAAAACTAAATCCAATTCCATAAGTAAAGGATCTAAAATTTTAAATTCAAAATCATTTATCTCATCAACATGTGGGAATCCATAAATTGAATGATTATTCATATATGCACGTAAAAAAACACCTCGACCTGATATTTCTCCCTGATCCCCAAATAATACGCCTTCCATTCCTTCTTGTTTCCTAATTTTTTCAAAATAATTCAGATGTGTATATGGTTTTAAACGAAAATCATCGATAACATCATAATACACGTTTTTTCCTTTGGTTATTTTCTTTATAACCTTCCATTCATCTTTCATTTTTGGAAGAGTTTCGTATATTGCTTTTGAAAGACCTAACTCTTTTATTAATTTCTCAGGAGGTGTTTCGCCATTTTTGTATAAATATTCAAAAATATCCTTTGACGTTTTAATATTTGTATACATGTTAAGTAATGTTTTGTTAAAATCCATATTTTCACCTATATATAACTATCTATTTTATTACTTGAGTCATGTCAATATAACTTTATTAATTTTTTTATTCATTATCTAATTGATATGATTGAAAATAGCAATAACCGACAATAAATCAAAAATCAAAAAAATATTAACTTCCTTTTTAAAAGAATTAGTTATGGGTATTATTATATCAATTATTGTTACAATTCTATTGAAAATATTTTTTTAATCCTATCATTACAACGAAAAAGTCAAGAAAGAAATGGGAAAAAAGTTAATTTAACGAAAAAAATCAACTCTATACATCTGGAGAATCCCCTCTTATTTCTAATCAGCAGTATCTTCAGATTCTTCTTTGATAAATTCTGGAATACGTTCAGCTAAAGAGTTAATCGATTCTTCAGTTAAATAAAATTTCTTTACTGACAATATATTATCTTTTACGAAAAAAACATCGATGTATGAAAACATTTTTTCAATATTGCTTTTCTTCTTTAAATAAAAGGATAAAAACTGACTTGGTAATGAAAAATTACCAAGAAATTCTCCATCTCTACCATATAGCTCAAAGTTTTTATCTAACTTAATACTCAAGTCATCCCATGGATAATCTTCAATATATTTCGTTTTTGCTAATATATTACAAACAAATTTTCCATTTAACATTCCAAAATATGAATGAATGGAATTTATTTCTTCAATAATTTTATTTAAAACTTCATCAAAATTATTTCTTTTTTGATTTTCTTTTAAAGATTTGTTAAGATCGGTGAATTCATTTTTACAAAAAGATCTTTTTATTCTATTTACTCTTGTAATATAGGTAGCTTTTGGTAGTTCACCTATTATATCCAATATATTCTTCATTATTGGATTGTTCTCATAACTAATAGTATATATTCCTTGAGCCCAACAGTACTCTATTGCTGATTTTCTAAAACCTGTTAAAGAAAAAATAACTCCACAATGATTATATCTTTTTTCACCAACTTTCTGAAATCTGGTTAAGCCACCTTTTGTAGTATCTATATTATACCATTCCTGGATGTCTTTTATCACACCACAAAAACTTCTTGCAACATTCAATGATACTTTATTTTTTATTGTATAATATCCTTTTACTTCGCCAATAATATTTATTGGATAAATAAATGGACTTGTGAATTTAAATTCTCCATATACGTCTATTTGGTGAGTTCCACCACGACCTCGAAATCTACCTGTTTTTGTTACTTGTTTTGAATCATATATATTACTATCAAATCCTGCCTTACGAACTATTTCTCTTATCAATACTTCAAAGAGGTAACCTTGGGCAATTGCTCTTTTTGAGGTCATTCTTATAAATAATAGAACAATCAATATATAGTATTAAAGTAAAGAGGCTTTTAATTATTTCTTAATTAAATCTATTTCTTGTCTCTCCAAACCATATAAATCGTAAACTAATTGGTTGATTTGGTGTTCTATTTTTGATACTTCATTATCTTGTGAATTTTTTTCCTTAATACTCTTTTTAGATATTTCTCTTAAAATATCATCTGATTTTGCAACTTTTAAGTTCAAAATTAAACTCTTGATATTTCCCTCTTTTAATAGCTCAGAGAAATTCTGTCTTAGATAAAATATAACATATTTTTGTACTAATTCATCTTTGATAACAAAAAAATCTTCAGAATTAATGTATATTTTTCCTTCATCAAGTTTAATTTCTTTTAATTCCGCATCATCTTGTATAGAGAATGTAACTCTTGGAACATTACATAATTTAACTGTTTCTTCTTTTTGTATTATTTTATCAAAATCAATAGTTGTTGATGAATGAAGTTCCAACAATTTTTCAACATGATTTACTAATTTTTCTGCGATTTCTTTCTCTAAAGATTTTAAGGGTATCTTTATTGGTATTTTTTCCAGGAATTGGCTGTTGTATTCATACCATCCGCCTGATTTTACAGGTAGGAATAATTTTAAATAAAAATCTATCAGAGAAGAGTTTAGCAAAGCTAAAATATACAAGTAAAAATTCTTATTGTCGTCCTCCAATATAATGCCATAACTTCCACCCGCTCCTTTTGCAAAATAATAACCATTATCATCATAAGAAAAATTATTTGTATTACTCAATGTAGGCGTTAGAATCTTCTTTTTTTGAAATAATTTAAAAGTTCTTGCTGTAACTAATTCGTACCATTTACGTCCTCCCCATCTTTTCAATAAGCGATCTTTATAGTTATTTAGATATTCAAAAGTATTAGGATAATCATTTTTTAAGGAGTTTTCATCAATTAATATTGTTTTACCATTTTTCTCAGTGTAGGGATAGATTAAATATTGTCCACTCCAATTTATTTTCCATCTTCTCACATCTTTGCTATCTAATAATTTCTGGATTAAATCTTTTTCAAGCCTATGTTTAGTTATTGTTTCTTCTCTTAAAACAAATGCTTCATTTAATCCGGTTTGAACTCCAACAACTATTCCTTTTTTTGCTAGTAAAGATTTTAAAGGAGAACAATTTTTATCAAGTTTTGTTAAAAGGTCTAAGGTTTTTTGTGGTAAAAGTTTCCACATTTCATCAGATAGATTTTTTTGATATATTTCATTAACCTCTAAAAAATCATTAGAATATTCTTTTTCCTTGAATCTTGAATAAATCTCTTTTATAAGATCTTCTTTTGATTTCCTTACTTTGATTAACTTAATGCAGTCATCATTTTTAGGAAATATTTTTTCGACAGTTATTATCAAAGGATAATTCGTAGCATCTTTAAAAACTCCAGAATCAGTAAAATCCACAAGTTGTCTAATTTTCACATTTTTAGTTAATAACCCTCTTAATTTACGACCATATTCTCTTGTCATAAATTGATTTGAAACTATGTATC
>CAZQXW010000055.1:0-11669 GCA_964597365.1 uncultured Thermoplasmatales archaeon
TTAAAGATTCTTCTCCTATATTCATAATCAAAACTTGATGAACCGCAAACTTCAACATAAATCCCAAATTGTTTAAGATAAAAATCTGGGGCCCAAACTCTAGGTCTTTTGTTATCATCCCAAACAAAAACAGGATGTTCATATGACCATTTAATGCCCATTTCTTTCAATAAATCAGCTACTTCTTTTTCAGATCTTGTCATTTTATCATAAACCGATACTCTCATATTCACACCTCAGAAAAAGAGAAAAAAAGAATTAAGAAAGGTTTTAGTGAGAAAAGAACAAATTCCAATGTCTATTTTGTTACAAAATCGGAAAACAATCTGAACAAATCCCTCCTGTTGCAACAGTAAGAACCGGCCGGGCCCATACTTTTTTTAAATATCAAAGTTTCTTTGAAACAACCTCTGCTGCTTTTATAATTGGATATGCTGTAGGTGGTGCTGTAACTAAAGGATGAGTGCCTATTTGTGCGGTTAGAAGGCAATTTATTGTCATCTTATTTTGAATTGCGAGTCCTAAGATGTTTGTTAGCTCTCCAGCACTCGGCCCACCAATAACTCCTCCACCAAGAATTATTCCAGAATCGCGAGCAGCTATAAGTTTCACCCTTTGTTTGTTTGTACCAGGTAGTGTTCCAGGATGTTTATCAACTCCTTCAAATACGCCTGTGACGATGTCAAATCCTTCTTTTTCTGCCATATTTTCAGTAAGCCCTGCAACTCCAAAACCTGTATCACCAATTGCTGTTGAAAAAATAGCAATGGTACCGCCAAAGGTTTTGACAGCTGAGAGTTTGTAAAGGCTCATACCAGCCGTCCTTGCCTCAGCACAAGCAGTAGACGCCAGCATAATCTCACTTGTCTTTCTTGTAAAAAAATCTTTTTTCTCAGCACAATCCCCAACCGCAAATATGTCAGAGTTCTTTGTTCTCATATATTCATCTACAGATATGAAACCTTTTTCATTAAGATCAACACCTGCATTTTTTGCAAGAGTAGTATTTGGAAGGTATCCTATAGATAAAACAACAGCATCTGCATCAAGAGTCTCACCATTGTCAAGTATTACTCCAGTAGCTTTTTTGTCACCAATTATTTCTTTTACACCAACACCGGATTTTATTTTCACGCCACGCTCTTTTAGAATGTCTTCAGCGCGAGTAGCCATCTCTTCATCAAATGCAAGAGTCAATACATGCGGCAATATTTCAACTAGAGTCACATCTTTATTACTCTTGTTTAACTCATCAGATAATTCTACACCAATGAATCCTCCACCGATTACAACAATTTTTTTGCAATCTTCAAATTTAGATAAGGCATTATCAAGATATTCCTTGTTTTTTGGTATGGTAAAAACATTTTCTTTATCCGCACCTTTAAGCCAAGCAGGAACTTTGGTATCAGAACCTGTAGCAAATACAAGTTTTTCAAAAACAATTTCTGTACCATCAGATGTCCTGCATGTTTTTTTCGAGGCATCCACAGATACTACTTCATCAACTTTAAGTTTTACACCTGCTTTTTCCAGCACTGCATCAGGTATAAGATTTTTATCACTGCTATCAAGTGATCCAAAAATATAAGGGATTCCACATGGGACAACAACTTGTTTTTCTTTTCTTATAACCATAAAATTTTTTTCAGGATAATGTGATTTCCCAGTAACTGCTGTAACAATACCTGATGCACTTCCACCTATTATTAAAACATCTGTTTTTACCATAATACTCAACCTTTTTATTTTGTATTTTTTAAAATAACTGGGCGACAATCTGAATAAGTGATTTAAAACTTTCTAAATGATAGGTTATAAAAACAGTTTTTTCCCTTTTAAAAATACAAAGCATAACTTTATTTTATATAGCTTAATGCAGGTTTTTGATGAAACACATAACAATAGGCATATTTCACGACGAAAAACTAGGCTCAGAACTAGGTAAGAAAGGTACCACGAGCGATATTTTAATGTTTAACAGAAAAACAGATGATTGTGTTTTTACTTTTATGTCACCTGTAGAGGATAAACTTACAACAAAAACTATGATAATTTCAACTCTGGATGCTGCAATTATTTCTTGTGAACAGATAACACCTGAAATCGGTGAAACAATACTTCTTCTCGACTCTGTTGGAATAAAAGAAGGGATAATAGTTGTACCAGAATACTCTGATACTACCCAACTTGAAAAACTCATAAAAGATACATCACTTCAAAATTTTACAATAATGGATAAAAATATTCCAAAAATAATGCAGATTCTTGAAAAAATAAACCCTGAAAGAGACGAATCTGCACCAGCATCAGTAATAGTTGATCATTCATTCAGTGTAAAAGGCGTTGGAGAAGTAATACTTGGAGTTGTAAAACAAGGAAAAATTCATAAACATGACAAAATGATACTTCTCCCAGAAAATAAAGAAGTAGTAATACGCTCTATTCAAATGCAGGATAAAGATTTTGATGAATCATCTGCAGGATGCAGAGTAGGTCTTGCAATAAAGGGAGCAACATCAGAGGAGATGAAAAGAGGAGCGGTATTCACAGTTAACGACGGAGCGAAAACTGATACCAAATTTACACTAAATTTTACAAAAAATCGTTTTTATCCAGAAGTAAAAACAGGAGTATTTCATGCAACAATAGGAATGCAAAACATTCCTGTAAATATAACAGAAATATCAGAGGAAAAAATTACTATAGAAACAGATAAACCAGTCTGTTATTCAAAAGATGATAGTTTCATCTTACTTGATTTAAACGCAAAAAAACTGCACCACATAGGAAATGGAAAAATAATTTAATGATTTATTGTAACAAAATTATGTAATCTTCTGATAGCCCTCAGTTTTTCTTTATCACCAATCTTCGACTGAGAAATTCCCTGTTTTATAAACTCTGTTGATTCATCCATCGCCTTTCTATCTACCGGGTGAGGTACAGCGTCTTTTCCTCCGTGAGCAAACGTGAAACGAACAGGGTCGTTCCATGATGGTTTATCCCCATAAATTAGATCAGAAATAAGCGCCAAAGCTCTAATGGTTTTAGGACCAACGCCCTTTAAGGAAAGAAGTTCTTCATAGTTTTTAGGTTGAAAATCATAAATCTCCCTCATTTTATTCCAGTTGATACTACGAGGCATATCAAGACTTACAACATCTCTAGAATAATTATTACAACCATTCCATTCATCAAGAGTAGTCTGAGTTTCAAGTCTGGTAAGAGATGCCCAATCGTTTAGTAGATGACGCGGGTGATCTTTTACCAAATCGACACAAGTTTTCTGGGAAGAAACACTATCCTTAGAGACCATATTCAAAACCTTGGCAGTATTTTCTCCAATAATTGAGTTATGAGGATCAGCAACAAAACTATCAAAGCCAGACAACCAATGATACCTACGAGCATAGTTGGTATCAGAGTTCATTCCCTGTTGTATAACCCCCCATTTCCCCTGCTCAGTAAACAAAAAAACATGATGATATAAATTATGACCATCCTGAATTGCAGTATTGTCAATCTTTGCACTCATTCGACTTGAATACTGTAGTTCTTTTATTTTTGAGTCAGTAAAACTAAAGGTTTCTCCGATCTTTTCAATTTGCTCGATGGTTTTTCTAGATGCTTTTCCTTTGCCACCTGCTATTGCAAAACCATGTTGCTCAGGTTTTATTGCTTCTTTGAGTGCACCACATGTAACAGTAGTACATCCGCTAGAATGCCAATCGTAGGCTAGTACACATGATAAAGCTTGAAACCAAAATGGGTCAGATATTCTTTTTAAAAATTCGTCTGTTCCATATTCCAGCAATATTACGTCAATTATTCCACTTGATAATTTTACCATTCTATCGAATAACCACTTTGGTGCTTTGCCACCATGTAACGGTAGATTTGCAACACCTGTTCTTCCCATAATAATATGAAATTGACAATCTTTGATTATAAACTTTACAAGAGATGGTTAAAAGTATTACTGAGTTTTGAGACAAAGCCTGTGAATACTTTCAATGAACCCCCTTTTAGGTATATAAACTAGAACCACAGTACATAGTATTAGAATGACGATAAGATACGGGGGACATGCCAGCCTCCACATCTGCTGGCATTTCTGCCATATATTTCAGATTTAACTAATCAAGCATCCCAAAATTCCCATCCCCTCCCTCTCTTTTTTTAATAATAACATTTTTTAATACTAAGAATGGTATTCACGTAATAGTTTATGCAACGCAGTCTTTCATCATTTGACATCTACACAATTGTATCAGAGCTTCAAAGTCTGATAGATAATTGCGTAGAGAAAATATATCAGATTTCTCGTGACGAGATCCTTGTTAGAGTAAAAAATATTCAAACCAAAGAAAAAAACGAGATCTATATTAAAAATGGTGATTTTTTAAGTATCACTGAAAAGGCTTTTGAAAAACCAAAGAATCCTTCTGTTTTTGCGATGACTCTTAGAAAATACTTGTCAAATGGTAGAATCACAAGTATTTATCAGCATGAGTTTGACAGAATAATTGTTATAAAAATCGGTAAAAAACAGGGAGAATATACATTAGTAATTGAGTTTTTCTCAGATGGGAATATAATATTAGTCGATCCCAAGGGTAAAATAATTGTCCCATTAATTAGACAAAGTTGGGCTCATAGAAAAGTATCTGGCAGAAGAGATTATTCTTTTCCACCATCTCAAACTAATCCTTTTAATCTTGATGAAGAAAAACTAAAAGAGTTATTCAAAGAAAGCAGTTCAGACATAGTTCGAACTCTTGCAGTAAATGTAAACCTAAGTGGCCCTATTGCAGAAGAAATATGTAAAAGAGCAGGTATTGATAAAAAGACAAAAGCTGAAGAAGCAGATGACAAGAAAATATCTCAAATATTTGATTCTTTGAAGAATTTTATAACTGTTTTTAAAGAAGGAAAAATCAATCCTGTTCTTGTAAAAAAAGAAGAGAAAACTATCGATATTTTACCTTTTGAATTTGAAAGTTACAAAGGATATGATTTTGAAGAAATTGATAGTTTTTCAAAAGGTCTTAGTGTTTTTATAAAAGAAAAACCTGCAAGTGTTGTAAAAAAGGAGTCAAAAGTTGACAAAACACTTGGAAAATTAGGCAGACAACTAAAGATGCAAAAAGAAGCAGTAGAGCGACTTACAAAAGAAATCGATGAGAAAAAACGCGAAGGAGACCTAATTTATCTGCATTATCAAGAAATTGAAGAGCTACTAAATGATATCAAAAAAGTACTAGGTTTAAAAGACAAGACAGAGGAAAATAAAAGAATAAATAGTCTAGATATTGTCAAAAAATTTCATCCTGAAAAAAACCTTCTAATATTAAATCTTACAGATACAAAAAAACAAGTTTTTGAAGTAAAAATAAGTTTTCGTATGTCTGTTTCAGAAAATGCCGAGAAAGCATATGATGATAACAAAAAACTAAAAAGTAAGCTATCCGGTGCAAAAAAATCAATCGATAAGACCCTTGAAAAAATAAAGAAGGTAGAAGACAAGAAAAAAACAGAGTTTGAAAAAGAAGTAAAAAAACCAGTTAAAAAAGAAAAAACTTTTTGGTTCGAGCGATACAGATGGTTTATCAGCAGTAATGGCAACCTTATTGTAGGTGGAAAAGACGCTAAATCAAATGATACAATTGTTAAAAAATATCTCAAAGAAGGTGATCGTTATTCTCATGCCGATGTACAGGGTGCACCTAGTATTATTATAAAAAGCAAAGATCCTCTTGGAAACGGAAAAGAAATAAATGAAAAAACACTTGAGGAAGCTTGTATTTTTGCAGCAAGTTTTAGTAAAGCTTGGAAACAATTTGCAGAAGCACAAGCTTACTGGGTCCTGCCAGAGCAGGTGAGCAAAACTGCACAGAGTGGTGAGTTTGTTCCACATGGTGCTTTTATTATAAGAGGAAAGCGTAATTATCACAGATGTAAACTAGAGCTTGCAGTAGGGAAAATAGAGATTGATGGAACCGAAAAAATTATGTGCGGACCTATCTCTGCTGTAAAAACTCTTTGTAAAAATTATATTGTTTTTGAACCTGGATCTGTTAAAAAAACAGATATGACTAAAAAAATCGCAAAGGTTTTTGACGTGCGAACCGATATTATAGACCAAGTACTGCCACCAGGTGGTATGCAGATAATAGAATCTGTTGGGGTGAGCATTTGAAACTGGTTTTCAAGGATTTAAAACACAGTGAAGTAAAACTTATTGCAGAAAACCTTGATGATATATGGCATTTGTACAACATTGTAAATGAAGGCGATTTAGTAAGAGCCATGACTTTTAGAACAGATGATCAAAGTAGTGATGATAAAAAAAGGAGTAAAAAATCTGAGAAAAAACGCATGAAGCTAGGAATAAGAGTTACAGAAGTAAAGTTTCATGAGTTTAGTGATAGGCTTAGAATTCATGGAAAAATAGAAGAAGGGCCACAGGACCTTGGCTCATTTCATACCCTCAATATCACTGCAGATAAGATGGATGCTATATCTATTGTTAAGGACAAGTGGGAATATCATCATCTAAAACGTATAGATGAGGCAGTAAAAGAAAGTAAACAACCCATAGTTACTTTCGTAAGCCTTGATGATGACTCAGCAACAGTTGCAGTTCTTCGTCAGAGTGGCGTTCAGTGGATTGCTGATATTGACTCCAAACGATCTGGTAAAATGTATGAGGATAAAAACGACCCTTCCCAATATTTTGGAGAAATTCTTTCTGTTGTAAAAACAAATATGGGTGAAAACTCGGGATTGATTGTAATAGGTCCCGGTTTTACTCGCGAGCATTTTGTAAAATATGGAAGGGAGAAAAATCCTGAGCTTTTTAAAAACTGTCATGTATGCTCTACAGGGCATTGCGGGATGAATGGCGTACAAGAGGCTATAAAGACAGGTGTTGTAAAACAGATTTCAAAGGAAAACCGTGTTGTTTTTGAAACCGAGCAAATAGAAAAAGTATTTGAAGAAATAAGAAAAAACGGTCTTGCGTCTTATGGCTTTTCTGAAGTAAAAAATGCATTGAGAAATGGTGCTGTTGAGCGTTTGCTTATAACAGACACACTTGTTAGAACAAAAAAAGGTGAAGAGATTTTAAGAATTGCAAAAGAAAACAACAGTGAGTTTACAATAATAAATACAATGCACGAATCAGGTAAAAAAATAGAAGGAATCGGTGGCGTTGCCGCCATCCTGCGTTTTAAAATTTAATAAAGTATTTTTTTAGTGAAAACCAGTTGTACTTAAATGAGAGAATGTTTCGATAATGTTTGTCTCTTCGACATCTTCATTATCATCGATATCATCATCAATTTCTACGGCTACCGGCTCAACATCATAATCATAGTATTCATAGCTTATTTCAAGTTTGAAGCTGTCGCTTCCAAGCTTTTCAAGTAACCATTTAACTGGCTTGAATATAAATGTTTCACCTTGTTTTAAAGAAGCAGTCACTGTATATGAATAATCCATTGTCTCATATGATAGATTTTCATCTAATTTTTCTTGTGCATCAGTATAACTTTCTGCCTCTATCTGATCAAAGGTTAAAGCAGATCTTTGACTTGAAGTAAATGTGACATTTCCTTGGCCTTTTATCATCTGTGATTCTCCAGAAATTCCGTCACCTTCAACAGAAACAGTTAAAGTATCTGCACCGGCGCTTTTTAAAAGAAAGCCTGTGTATCTATCGCTGTAAGTAACTTTAAATGTTATTTGTTTTAAGTGATCATCAGTTATGTTGACATTTCCAGAATATATTGTATCTGCTCCAAGTAGTTTGTCTTTTACTACATAATTTTTGTTATCTGGTTCTGCTGATGATTCTTTGAGGTCATAGACAACATCATAAAGCATAAATTCGGTTTTTTTATCTGAATCTATTTCGTCTGTACTATCTTCTGTTTCCGTATAAAAAATAATTCCAACGGCTGCTATAACCAGTACTACTACTGCTGCTACAGCAATCAATTTATCACTTTTCTTCAAATTCATAGGTTCACCCTAAATATCTTGTTTAATAGATTTTATCTCTATTATTATAAGTATATTTACTTATTTATTAAGTTTTTCCTATATTTTTATAAATATACTTATATAAGACTAATAAAGAGGAGAGGTATATTTAAATTTTTTGATTTTTATAAAATATTTAATTTATTACTAGAAACTTTTTAAGATCGATCATTCACCTAGAATGAGGCCTTTACCATTTAATAACGGGCTTTTACGAGGATACATATCACTAATCTGGGGCTCCATCGTATTGTAATCCTCGAAGGCATCATCGTTTTTTAAAACATAACGAGCATAATAAAAAGCTTCTTCAACAGAAACTTTTCCGTCCTTAAAAATACTAAGCCTCGACGGCCTACCAGAATCGAAAAGACCTGGTCTAAAACCATCTGCAACATCACTTTTAATTCCTTCAAACCATATAAGTGAAAAAAGAGGTCCATAAAGAGTACTTGCATAGCCTACTCTAAATTTACTAGCACCTGTAATTATTACTCTTCCATTTTCTGAAAGACCTGACTTGTACAAGAAAAGCTCTGGGAAATTAAAAATTGTTTTATCTGCAAAACCGCCACTGTAACATGCATCCACTACAACACAAGTCTTCTTGGCTTTAAGATTGGCTAATAAATCGCCGAGTTCTTTATCACTTAAAATTTCTCTATTCCAAAGGAAAACACCACTTCTTTCAAGGATTTTTCCACCAGCAAAAGAAGTATCATCACCACAACCATGACTAGAAATATAAACAAAAATTTCGCTGTCATCAAACATATTGGATTCATTTACAACATGCTGCAGAATAACCTCAACGTTTTGCTTGGTAGCACCTTCATAGGTTATATCATATTTATGATAACGCTCTTGAAGGCTTTGAATGGGTTTTCCAAAGCCATTATCTGATCTAATCCAACCATCATCAAAAAGTATTACAATGTTAGATGTCGGGTAATCATAGTTTTCAATAAAATATTCTGCCATTTCTTCGGCAAGATAAAGACCGCCGTTTCCAAGCTTGCTTTCGTTGTCCTCAGGAAAGTTAGAAGCAACAACAAAAACTGCCCATTTATGTGCATCTGATACGACAATTTCAGGTTTATGAACTTCAATTTGTACTTCATCTATATCAGAATATACGGCTCCATCCCAAGCACGAGCACTAATAGTATACTCTCCATCATCAACACCAAAAATACTCCAAGTGTACTTCCAGACAGTTATACCATCAACTTTTATCCAAGTATCATTAAGTCGTATTTCCACTTGTTTAATAGTTTGATCACCGTTAGGATCTGTTGCAGTACCAGAAATTGTTACAAATTTTGAAAAAATATCACCTGTTTCAGGATAAGAAATCTCAACTACTGGTTTTGAATTAAAAACCTTTTTTTCCTCAAATAAACCTGGAACTATGAATAAAGAAGAAGCAATAACTATTGAAATTACGATTATTACAAGGTTTATATGTTTCATAGTAGCTACATATAGCAATTTATATCTTATACTTTATAATATTTGTTTAACAAATATATCCATAAAGCTGTTTATTCAAAAGATTTATCATAAAGCTGATGTTTCTCAAAAAATACAAAATGGGGCGATAATTTGAAAAAAATGACTTATTCAGATAGCGGAGTCGACATTTTCAAAGAAGAAACTGCGATAAAAGGACTTATATCCAGCATAAAATACAAAAGAAAAGGCATAGGAAAACCAATGGGTGGGCACTATGCAGGAATGATAGATTTTGGAAGCTGTGCACTAGTGCTCTGTACTGATGGTGTTGGAAGCAAAGTAGAAATCGCCTCAGAAATGAAAAAATATGACACCGTTGGAATTGACTGCATCGCAATGAATGTAAACGATGCAATATGCGTTGGTGCAGAACCACTTGCATTTGTAGATTACCTTGCAATAGATGACCCTAAAGAAGAGATAACAAAAGAAATAGGAAAAGGACTTGCAAAAGGTGCAGAACTATCAAATATGTCAATTATCGGTGGAGAAACAGCATCACTTCCTGAGATAATAAATGGTTTTGACTTGGCAGGAACATGTCTTGCTTATGTTGAAAAAGAAAAAATTGTCACGGGTGAAAAAATAAAAACAGGGGACGTAATAATTGGTATTTCAAGTAGCGGGATACATTCAAACGGTTATACACTTGTAAGAAAAGTCATACAAAATGCAAATCTATTCTACAGTGACAAATTTCCTGAGAACATTTATCCAGGTAAAACTGTAGGAGAAGTACTTCTTACACCAACACAGATATATGTAAAAGAAGCAGTAGAGCTTTTCAAAAAAATAAACGTTCACGGTCTTGCACATATAACAGGCGGTGGGCTTAGAAACCTAAGTCGTCTGAAAAAAGATGTAAAATATGTTATAGAAGATCCATTAGAGCCTCAACCAATCTTCAAATTCTTACAAGAAAAAGGAAACATAGAAGATAAAGAAATGTATCAAACATTTAACATGGGAATGGGGCTTGCAGTAATTGTCTCAGAAAAAGATGCGAAAGAAACAGTGGAAATACTTAAAAAGCATTCTAAATCAGAAGTGAAGATAGTCGGACGAATTAAAAAAGGAAAAGGAGTAGAACACAAACCTTTTGGTCTGAATTTTTAACTCAGAAAGAAAAGATATAAAAAGATTATAATAATGGGTTGATGAACAAAATAGATAACAAGTGATTTTTTTCCTAAAAAACAAATAGAGTTTACAAACATATTTTTAGAAAAATCATTGATACGAAAGGCTCTTTTGTGATTTTTATAAAGTATATTTCCAAAGAAAATACCTATTAAAACTACCCCAAACCAAGGCAAGAGTGGAAAGTAATCAATTGTGTAGAAGCCTTTTGGAATAAAGCCTAACCATAAAAAATATGAAAAATCAAAAACCATTGTTCTAAGTATAATTCCAATAAAAACCAAGATTATTCCTAAAAACAAATTGATATATTTTAGGTTCAAAAAAGGAATTGAAATTATTATACAAATTCCTATACAATGCAATACTCCAAATATTATAAATCCACGTTCTAAAAATAACCATGTAAAAATAGTGATAATGAGGCCTAATAAGAAAATCATTAGTCCTCTTTTTAAGAATTTTAAATAAAGTTCTTTTTTTGATAAAAAATGTTTTGATCTAAAAAAGCTGAGAGTAAGAGAGATACCAACTAATAAAAGAAATGTAGTTCCGATAGGATATAAAAAAAGCCTAAAAGGAGTTGAATATAGATTTATTTTTACAATATCAAAAAAATTTAAGGAATACAAAATATGATAGATTATCATCATAATTATTGCAATACCGCGAAGAAAATCTATCTCCCAAAATCTTTCTTTTTTATTATTAGTCACAAGAATGTGTAACAAATCTATTTTATTTAAGAAAATGGTTAAAAAATAGCGGGGAATGGATTTGAACCATTGATCTACGGGTTATGGGCCCGTCGGGATTTCCTGGCTACCCCACCCCGCTATAGATAAGGGTAATTTGTATTATCTTTTCGGAATACTGTTTCTTATACTTAAAGTTAATACATTATACGATATTTTTAGAAAAATCTTTATTAACTACCCATTAGATTGATATGCGGAGGGTTTTGA
>CAZQXW010000056.1:0-8653 GCA_964597365.1 uncultured Thermoplasmatales archaeon
CATTTTCAAAAATCAGCAGTCGCTGTTTGCCTCCTTAATTTTTATTTCAGGGACTTTTATTTTTTGAATAACGACAAAGTCGCCAAAATTAAAAGTTTTAGGAAGATTAACAATTCTTTGATTGTTTCCTGCTCTGCGAATACGTCTTATTTCGTTTTGAGGGTTATTTTTCGTCATTTTTTTTGTAATAAAACAAGGACTTTAATTCCTATAGGATTTTTCATTTGGTAATTTTTCATTTAATTTTACCGACGACAAACTAAATCTATCGTTTTTAGAAATATTAGCAGAAACACCCTCAATAAGTGCTTCTGCATAGGGTTTTTTTTCAAAGTTGCAATTAAGCGAGTATGAAAATTCACATGCACATTCAGGTAATTGTTGTTTTTTATCCATAAATTTTTAAAGAAGTCATTCCTTAGAAAAATAGATTATTTGCGTAATCTAAGGGGGACTTCGGTCTCCTTTTATTTTATTATGATTTTTTCTTTTCCTCTTTATTTAATTTAATCGTTGTCCTGCATTTAGGACATTGAATATATTGAGGATAATCAACTTCTTCTTTTAATTTCTCCCCCTTATATTCCCATTCGTGTTTGCATCTATGACATTTTTGTTTTATCATTGTAATTAAGTAAGCAATTAAGTATTTAAACCTTTGTATACTCCAGAATATACTTTATTTTAGCCCTCGTCGGAGAATTTTTAAGGATTAATTTCTTTAAGAAAAAATGAATAAATTAATCCTCTTAATTCCTCTTGCTGTTGCTCTCGCTTTGCTTTATGTTTGGTATGTAAAAAAGAATAATTGTGTGCCTTATTTTCCTTAAATAAAGTGGGGTGTTAATAAAGGATATTCACAAAAACCTATAACTCTCCCAGGGTTTGATGTTTCTGTGAATAAATTTATAAATGGGGTGTTGCTTATAATTCTATGAAAAAGAGTATTCCAAATTATAGGAAAAAAGGTTTCTCTCATATTAAACTAAAACCAAAAGACGAGAAGATATTAAATAATTTTATGTCTTTAGTTAATGGTTCAACTTGTGAGAAAAGAGCAGGAAATATTAAAGCAATTCTATTAATGATTTATGATGTTTCAGAAGTGGGTTTTGATAAATGGAATTTAGGAATTTTAAGAAAATTCCTGGAAGTTTTGAATAAAGCAAACAAACCAAATTCAACAACGAATGATATAAAAAAAGTTCTCAAGAGATTTCTAAAAGAAAATTATGATGATTATAAAACAAGATTTAAAGACTTCAAAGACCAAAGCATTAAACAAAAAAATGGACTTAACCAGGAGAAAATAAACAAGAGTATTCTTATTAGTCCTGAAGAATTGGATTTAATGTTAAGAAATAAAAAAACAGATTATCTTTTGTCTGCTTACATCTCAGCAGGTATGGAAACAGCAGGCAGACCCTCTGAACTTTTAAGAACAAAATGGAAAGATTGGGATTTAGAAAATAAAAGCGTTAAATTACTTTCAACAAAAAATAACAAAGTCCGAATACTACCCATTAAGGATTGTATTTATTATTTAAAACAACATAAACAGAATTATCCTTTTGCAGATGTTACAGAAGAAGATTTTGTTTTTCCTTCCCCTATGGATAGAAAAAAACATTTAGGTTTAACTTCTATCTATAATTATTTTACAAGGATTACTAAAAAAGTTTTGAAAAGACAATTAAAACCTTATATTCTCCGACATACAAGATTAAGTTTTCTTCATAAGAAATTAAGCCCAAAGAGTTATGAAATGTTTGCAGATCATTCTTATGAAGTTGCAGTTTCAACTTATGCACATCTTGACGACGAGGACTTAAAAGAAGAAATGTATGATAAGGTTTTCAAGAGAAAAGAATTAACCCCAGAAGAAAAAGAAGAAATTACAACATTAAAAAAAGAAGTTGAAAAATTGAATAATCAAATTGTCAAAGACAGATTATTCACTATTGTTTCATTGCAATTATTCAATAAAACAGGAAAAGTTCCAACAGAACAACAAATTGACAAAGTTGTTAATAATTTAAAATAATAGGGTTTATCGAGGACAAATTAACCCCATAGAACGATTCTGAGCGACTTTTTTCTTTATTCTGATGTTTGGGTTAGGTGTTTTTAACCATAAATTCGATTAAGTTGGTTTATTTCTTTCCAACTCAATTCTGAACACCTTTTAATTGCAGGGTGCATAATACTATCTTCGTCATCTGAATGATAAAAGCCAAATATGTGTAATATTTCATGCATTTCAATAGAAGGATAGGTTTGACATCTGTGAATAAAAAAGTAATCATCTACATAATAAAAAGTCAATTCTGCATAAGATATTATGCTCTTATCATCACTAAAAACTGCTATTTGTGATTTTCCCAATGGTTCACCATCCCATTTTCCATTTAAAAATTCTGTAACATTTTCACAAAATATTGCAATATCTTCTTCAATATAAGGATTATATCCATATTGATTATCAAACTCGCTTAGTTCAATAAAAGATAATTGGGTATTATATTCTAAAATATCAAATGCTCGTTCGATTCTTTCAATCTGATAATTAGGACAATTATAATTTTTATATCTTAATGGAAAATGCCCCCAATGTTGTGAATAGGATTTATTAAAATAATCTGCGTTTTCCCATTTATCATAAAAAGCACTTATTTTTTTTCCTTCAAAATAATAGTAAGTTGCGAAAGATATAATTAATAATGCAAGTATAAATGCTATTCCAATAAAAACCTTAAATATTTTTTTCATTTATCACACCCACCAAAATGTCTGCATAAGGCACACGAATCTTTCATTACAATAGGAGTATCTGAATGCAGATAAGGAAATATTTTACTCAGTAGCCATAAACTTATATCACATTTTTTTCTTAATAATTCTTCCACACTTTCATTATTTATATTTCCAAAAGGTTTCATAACACCAAAATCCGAACAACAAAATCCGACTTTTCCATCGGTAAGAACAAAAAAATCTTTGTTATTTAATGCAGGACAAAAATTAAGCCCTTTTTGTTGAAGTAATATAGGTCTAATACAAATTTTTTTATTACCATATTCCAATAATTCTTTATCCTTTTTTTTCATAAAATCAAATATAAAATTTACTTGAGGTTGATATAAAATAAAATCTGGGCTTACTTGACAATCAAACGCCTCAAAATCAGGTTTTAATTTTTTATTTTTTATCTCTTTATAATATTTCTTAAAAATTTCATAAACATATTCTATATCTTGATAGTTATCTCTACGCAAAACCATTTTAATTGAAAAGGGTTTTTTTCCTGAAAAATAATTGATTGCCTCAATTACCTTATTATAACTGCCCTTTCCCCTGTATTTATCGTGTGTTTCAGGTTTTCCATCTAAAGAAAAAGCCATTGAACTAAAATATTTATTATATGGTTCTTCTAAAAGAAATTTATATTTTTCCCATTGCTTTGAATTAGTCACAAGAGTAAATTTAACTTTATGCTTAACTAAAATATCAATTAATTCTTTAAAATTTGGATGACAACAAACTTCTCCTCCAATTAAATGACAAGAATTAAAACTTGCTTTTTTCATTTTCTTAATTGTTTGCTCAAAGAATTTTACAGGGGCGTCTAAAAACTCACTATTCCATTTTGGGTGATTTCTCCAAGCACAAAACTCACAAGACATATTACAGCGTTTAGTTATCATAAAAGGAAAAGATTTTTTTGGACGTTCATAATGTTTGGGGAGTTTATCATTAATCCACGCGAGTTCTTTTTTAGGGGGAGAAGAAGATAACTCCCCCTTCTCATTTAAATGAGTGTCTTTAGAGAAGTTTTTATCTTCTTTTTGTTGCTTCTTTTTTATTTCTTCTTTTGTTTTCATTTTTCTTTTTAATTAAAACACCTCTTACTTTTCCAATCCTACTTATCTTCTTACAGATTATTTTTAATTCTTCTTCACTTTTGGGTTCAAATTCAAATAAAAAAGACAGGGATTTTATCCCCTGTCCTTTGATTTTTGTATAATGGACTTTATTTTTTCTTTGCATTTTGGTTTTTCTTTTTTATTTCTTTTGATTCTGCGAGTTGTCCAGGAGTAAGGCACATTTTTAAATTTCTAAGTTCTTGTTCTGCTGCGAGAATTTCCCAATCAATATAATAATCCTTTCCCATAAAAAATAGAATTGAATGAAACCTATAGGAATGGTTATCCCCAACTTTACAAAACTTCTTTAATAGAAATTTCTAATTTATTCCAATCACCTGCTTTTTTCACATCTTCAAATAGTTGTTTCAAAGAACGATTGAAAAGAAGTCGTGCAACCTGTGGCTTTTGCAAACCTAATTCTTTAACTGCTTCTTCAAACATTTCTGCTGACTTTTCATTAACTCTAAACGAGCCAATAACTTTTGATTTTTTCATTTTAAAAAAAGAGGTCTTTATTTGCCCCCTGAATTTAGTTTAAAATTATACTTACGATTATAGTAACCCTTTTTTGTTCTTTGCTTCTTGTCCTTTGAACCCTTAGGTCTGCCGATTGGTTTTCCTTTTTCTTTTGCTCGTTTCATTCCTTCTTTAACTTTAATTGATAGATTAACAGAATAGAGGTTTGCAAAATAAATCCAAAGTCCTTTCATTGCATACCACATCATAGTATTATCTGAATCAAGGTTTTCTAATATTGAAACAAACCTTGCTTCACATTCTGTTATATGATTAAGAAGTTTCTCTGTTATTCGTGGATGTAATCTGCTGAACCTGTCCATTGAATAAACAAGAACAATATTATATTTCCTCTGTGCAATTAAATCCAAAACTCTCTGCAATTCATCAGGTATTTTTTTAGAGGCAGAACCATAGTATTTAACAATATCATATTCCCAATTATTTCTTTCTGCATATTCTTTGCAGGGTTTAATTTGGTTTTCAACATCCTGTTTGCTTTCATCTGTCGAACATCTTGTTATAATAATTGCTTTCATTTCAAATACTCTACCTTTAATTTTTTACATCTAATATAACCACACTTTACACACATAACCTTAAAATTAACAGATGCCTTTGGTTTTTTTATTATAACTGCTTCTTGCATTTCCTGACATCTTGGGCATAATAAAAAGATAGTTGGATATTTTGTTGATTTCATTTTGAATAATTCAGCCTCCTAATCCCCCCACCAACAGATTGCTATTTGTATAAGGCACAGCAATATGCCTGAAAACAAAACTATTTTATCTTGTGAGGTTATTATCATTCAGATTGTCCTCCTTATTGGTAAGAATATTAAATTATTATGTCTCTGTGTCATCTTCTTTTTCCTCCTGTTCTGTTTCGCCTCCTTCCTCATCTGAAAGCCATCTACTAATGGTTCTTTTAGAAACACCAAAACCAACACCTAATTTTTCATAAGTCAATTCAGGAAGGTTCTTCTTTAATTGTCGGCACACCATTGCTTTTATTTGCTTTTCTGTTGGGTTTTTTTTTCCTCTTTTTTCTTCTGCTTCAACCATATCACGATATTTTGCTTTTCGATATTCTTTTTCAGGAACTCCATAACCATCTGTAAATCTGCCGATAAAATTAGGTTTAACACAATCATAATCAAAATTCTTTTTTCCTTTCAAATAAAGTTGCTTTTTCCTTTGGAAATTATAAAAAGAGAAGTAACCTCTCTCAAATTCATCAACAAATTTAACATCAATAGCAAAAACGCTTCTACTGATTGCATAAGCAATTGGTAATTGAAAAAAGTTAGGGATTATTACAATTATAAATAAATTAAGTTGCCTACACTTTCTAAAAAATTGCCTTAAACTCATTCCTAATTCAGACCAAAAATGATAATCCTCCCATTCATCTAAAACAATGCAGGAATATTTTGGAAGTTGAAATGCTCTTTCAATTAAATCTTTGGGTCGGAACACAATATTTTTTTCTGTAAAAGTTAAATTAAGATTATGGAGTTGATTAATCATCTCTGTATATGCTTCTCCTATTTGTGTCGTAAAAACACTTTTTCCTGTTCCGACCTCTAAAGTTGAAGAATAACAAACTCCTAAAAAAGTCATATCCCTAACAATATTTTTAGCAAGAATTTTTAAATTTTCATATAAAGTTTCGTCAATATATTTTCCTGCTGTCTGCTGTCTTGGAAAACTTCCCATTGGATATTTTTTAATGCAATATTTCATTTTTACATTGAGATTGCTTTTCTTGGATTTGCAGATTTTCTAAAATACAACCCCGATTTTGTGTTATATCTATTCATTAATCTGTAAATTTTTCTTGCTTGGTTTAAAAAGTAAATTGCTTCTACCGAACCAGCATAGTTTTGTTCTAAGGGGCATTTTCTCTTAAATTCTTCTAATTTTTCAAATTCTTTATCAAGTTCTTCTTCTTCTTTTTCCTCTCCTGTCCCCTGAATTACAAGAAAAATTGAATGAAGATAATTGTAAGTTTCTTGAACATTCCCCTGAATAACAAAATATTCAAAATTGTTCATATAATAAGAGAGGGTTCGCATTCGGTCTTCATCAAAATTCCAAATGCTCTGCCCTGAATAATTTTCTTTCATTTTTTATTTTTTGATTGAATTAATTTGCTTCAAACTTTTATAAAAATCCTGTCCTGCTTTTTCAAGGATATAAAAAACTCCATCAACATCAGAAAATAAAAATTCTCCTTCTGAAGTTTGAGCAACCAACTTAAGCCCTGTTGTTTCTATCATTTTTAATCTCCTCTAATTTAGTTTCTTTCACAGAGTAACTCTGCAATGAATTTAAATTATAAAATCTAATATTTTGATAGCCACAATTCAGACAACGAAGTTTAATACCTCTCTTTCTTGAAAGAATTACTGGGGTATGTTTTGTTTGAGTTCTGCATCTTTGACAATTTTTTAAGTAGGTTTGTTCTGTTGTCATTGGATTTTCTCCTGATTTTTTTGGGGTTTAGTTATAAACGCCTTTAAGTGGGATGACATTTTTTTCAAATCAATATCTTCAACTGAAAGATTATTTGATTTGAAATCTTCTAAAGAACATAACTTTGAACTTTTTCCTGCTCCAATGTTTTTTGTGTTTGGAATTAATTGATGCATTCCTTTTCCATACAAATTTGATATTTGATATTGCATACTTGATCGCACCTTATAAGTTTCTTTATTTTGAACTTTCCATTCTTCAGCTGATAATTCAGGAGTTTTTTCAAGTAACTTTTTTATCTCAATAATTAATTCTTGTTTTGTAAAATTGACATCGAGTTCAGAAATTATTTTTGGCTTCATATATTTTTCAAAAACTTCTATAACAACTTTAGGAGTGTTTGAATTTAATAAAGTGGATTTATATTTTACTTTATCATCATTTGTAACAAATAAATAACAATTCTTTGCATAAAACCAAATGAATTTTAATTCTTCTTCAATATCTATTCCAAATGTATCTTGTGGAAAAGGAAATGTTTTTTTAATATCTTCAATAAAAGAATTCACAATAAACATTAATTCTTCTTTATTTGATTCTTCTGGAATTTGAACAAAAATGCTATCTGTGAAACCATAAAGACATATGAAATCATTTTCTTCAAGTGTCTTTGCAAGTTTTTTCATCCAAGTTCTTACAATTGAAGTGCAATCGCTTGCAGTTGTTGGATTGTAAAGAGATTTAAATTTATAATTTCCTGTTAACCCATAAAGAGAGTTTATAATAATTTTATATGAAAGATTTTTAGGTTTGTCTTTTTCTTTTTTTGCTTTTAGTCGTTCAAGAAAAATATCTCTTAATGCAGATTCAACTTTTCCAAATTCTCTTGAATTATAAGTTCCTTCAATTTGATAATATTCTTTTCCATTCCAACTTTGTTCTGTTTCTCGTGTCAGATTTGACGGAACCCCTTCATTTCCGCTACAACTATTTAATGGTGAAAACAAATTACCCATCATCAATGCGTGTGGATAAGCCGAACAAAAATCAATTTCAATTATATTTCCTTTTGCTTTATTCCAGCGCGGATTAATATGATGCCCGCCTGAAAAGGATTTGGTTTTTGGTTTTTTATCATCCCATTCAATAGGCAAACCCGCTTTATTACAAATAATTTTATAACTTAAACTTGATAATGATGCTGAAATATGAGTTAATTTATTTTGTTCATTAATAGGCAACATTTCTTTTAATGGTTTAAATTGTTCTTCATACCACTCATAAAGTTTTTTTGTCAGAATTATATCTTGTTTTAAATATTTTTGAATTTCTTTTAATTCATCATCAGACCAATCATCTTTTTTAAAAATATTATAATCAATATCTCCTTTCCCAAATTCATCAAGTTTTAATTCATCACAAATATTTTTTAGATTATAATTCTTTAAAACATACCCCATTTGAGGTAATTTATTTTTATTATAATAACCATAACCACTATCACCTTTTGGTGCTGAGATTTCATATAAATCTAAAACAATTTTATATTCAAAATTAATTTCATATTTTTTAAGAATCGGTTGATCAAAACATTTATTGTTAAAACCTATTAAGATTTTATGTCTTCCAATCAACTTTTTTATTTCTTCAACTTCTTTATATGAATAAAAATAATATTTTTCATCAAAATATGAATATGCCCCAAAATATCTTAAATTTGCTTTTTCAGGT
>CAZQXW010000056.1:8753-11616 GCA_964597365.1 uncultured Thermoplasmatales archaeon
CTTTTTCATCAAAAACCTCTCCAAAAATAGATTTTTTATCAAAATTCGCTTTTTCTTTAGTGAATTTATATTCCCGTCTTGATGTTCTCATTGATAGGTTTTTACAAATTAATCTAACATCTGAAAGTATTCTCCCAACATATTTTTCAAACTTCTTTGCGAACTTTACTTGATCAGACATTTTTTCCCAATCAACATAAGGAAAAAGATTTTCTTTTTGTATTATGGTTTTTATATTATCTTTTTTAATCCATTCATTTGGTTTTTTTTCAAACATAATTTCGAATAACGTTTTCATTTCTTCTGTTTCTTCATCTAAAGAAACAGATTGTATTTTCTCATCCCGAACACAAGGATTACCCAAATCTGCGGATTCCATTATTCCACCACAGATTTCAGCCCATTCTGGATAAGAAGCAAAAGGAATTGAACCTTTAGGACATTTTTTATCAATCCAATTTTTCACTAAACAAAACATAGAGGAAACTACTAAATCACGATTATCTAAAATCCATTTATGTAAATTTGGATTTTCAAATTTTCTATTATTAGCATCTTCAATATCTAAAAACAATCTTATAAATCTTGAACGATTGGCGAGGTCTGGGGTCATTGTCAACCCAATATTTCCCGACAAACTATAATCTATTTCATTATCAATATTTTTTATTTCATTTTTTCCAAGTAATCTGTCAGAAATTGTTCTCGCTGTTAAAACATATTCAAGAATTGCGTTATTAATTTTTCCTTTATTGTTCGCAGAATGAAACAATTTTTTCCCTTGCATTATTTGAGAAAATATTTTTTTTCGTGTTTCATCGTTTGTTCCACTCGTTTTATATTCGCCTGAAGAAACGGGTGATTCTTCAATAGCAACACCATCATATATTAAACTTCTAATACCTGCTCCAAAATCTTTCCCTGCCCTTTCGCGATTAGCCAACCAACAAAACAATGGTGTTCTTATATTAAAATCTGAAAACAATCCTCTTAAATACGGAGTTATTAAAAAACTAATAGCATTTGTATAATCTTGTTTATCTTGGAAACAAAATTCATTAAATATTTTGTAAAAAACTTTTTTTGCTTCATCAAGAGACATTTCTTTTATTGTTGGTGATTTAAAATTGAGCCAACTTTGAAATCTTTCATCATAACCTTTTCTTGGAAAAGTCAATCTACCATTATAAATTATCGGAATTGGTAAAGTAAAAATTCTTTCAATTCTTGGAATTGAATCTATAAAGTTTGAAGACAATAAAACAACATTTGCATCTGTTTGATTTATTGATCTGTTTTTTATAATTTTTCTATATTTTGTATAAGTTGTCATCCAAGGTCTAAAATATCTTTCAACCAAAGTTATGAATCTCGCAGGTTTTACAATTCTAAATTCATTTCCATCAACTTCAACAACTTCATCTAAATCTTCACGATAAAAAATCTCATAAGTTGTTTTTAATTTTTCAACTAATTTATCAGCAAACACGGAAATCAAAACACCGTCATTTGGTAATTGAATTGATTTTCTGATTTTTGCAATATCTTTAATTCCCTCTGCAACATTTTCACCATACATTTCATCAAGGGCATCCAAAGTCTGTTTGAAAAGTTCACCTTCAAGAACATTTCTTCTCTCACCCGATTCTAAACAATCATTACAAGTGATTATTTTGTTTTGAAGTGCGACAAGTTCCAAAACTCCCCCGTGTTTACCAGAACTATGACAAAACCATTGATTGTTTTCAGGAAACAAAATCATCCCTTCAGTTCTCCCTCCTTGTAAACCACAACTTGGACAAGTCGTTTTATAATTTCCATCGCTTTTCTCTTGAATATTATTTGGACTGAATAAATCAAGGATTGTTATCACTTCTTTTGAGTTAGTCATATTAATAAACACCTCCAATTTTTTAATAATAAAAGAGGGAGCAGAATCTCGAAATTGTGCAGACATTCCGCTCCCCGTGTGTTTTTGCAAAAACTATTAAAAATAATCATTCTATATATCCTGCGGACAAATTGTTTTCCGCTTTGAAAGTTTAGTTCTAATGATTGCTTTTTCAAGAAGTTCAATTACTGCATCATTTATCGCTCTATAAGTTACTGCTTTACAATACATATTTTTGGACTTAATCCACTTTTGAACGTGTGATTTTATAATCAAAATTTCCTTCTCATATGGGTTGGTTTTATGTGTGTTTTTCATTTTAATGTATTGGGCATCGGATAATTGGACTTATGAAAAATATAGCCCTTTAGAATGCATTTTAAGGCACTCTAACAGCATATTTTCATAGAGGTTCGGCTATCACTTCTTTTTGCTTGCCTCCAAATTTAACTTGTGAAATATTAGAAGAAAAATTGTCATCCAAAGTTTCAACATCATACCAAATTGTTTCATCAGAACTTTTAGCATTTGGTAATCTCGTAATCTGTTTTTTATGCCAAGTAGAACCAATTTTATAATGAAGCCATTGATTATTTTTTATTGTCCCTGCAAAAAGTGGCTTGCTGTCCCAACTGCAAACAACATCAAAATCTTCTTCACATTTTGTTTTTAGGAAGTAACCTTCTTTAGTCAGAAGAAAATAAAATTCATTTATAACAAGTTCTTGATTTTCAGTAGGCATTGTTCATCTCCGTTTTTTTAATTTTAAGGATTCTATGATAAGGCAAGGTTAAAACATTCATTCCAATTTTTATTTTAACATAATTAGAAGTTTCCTCAACAAGTTCGCAATATGTTTCTTGTTTAGAATCATCATCATTCAGAAAAGAAATAAACACTCGCTGTATCGCACTCGCCATTTTCAAAAATCAGCAGTCGCTGTTTGCCTCCTTAATTTTTATTTCAGGGACT
>CAZQXW010000057.1:0-11513 GCA_964597365.1 uncultured Thermoplasmatales archaeon
CTTGAAAACCGGTTTCCATCCGGAAGCAGGAGTTCAAATCTCCTCCTCAGCGTATCTATTTTTCGTAGCATTGATTTTAAAAGGTAACTTTTTTGAAATACTTCGTGTTTAACCCTATTTGATAAAATATGAAAATAGACCCATGGAGTTCAACTACATATCAGGATTACAAAAGATTAAGAGATGAATTTGGAATAGAAGAATTTTCTGAAGATTTATACAAAGATTTACCAAAGCACCATCATCTACTAACAAGAGGCGTAATATTTGGCCATAGGGGATTCAAGCAAATCTATGATTCGATAGTCTCTAAAAAACCATGGGCAGTACTTACAGGTCTTATGCCCTCAGGAAAAATGCACTTGGGCCATAAGATGGTAATAGATGAAGTAATATATTATCAGAGTCTTGGTGCAGATATCAACATTGCAGTAGCAGATATAGAATCCTTTGCAACAAGAGGAACATCACTCAAAGATACCAAAGATATGGCCGTTAATGAATATATCTCTAATTACATTGCCTTAGGACTTAAACCTGAAAAATGCAGAATATATTTTCAGTCTAAACAAGAAGATGTAAAAGATTTGGCATATTTTTTAGGCAAAAAAGTAAACTGGTCACAAATGCAGGCAACATATGGTTTTTCAGGCCAGACAAATATGTCGCATGTATTCTCGCCGCTCGTTCAAACTGGTGATATACTTCATGTACAGCTTGAAAAATACGGTGGAAATAGACCAACTCTTGTTCCTGTTGGTGTAGATCAAGATCCTCATATGAGACTCAGCCGGGATATCGCTCAAGCACACAGGCTTTATAATGTAACAGTTACAAAAGACAACAAAATAGGTGTTTTTGTAAAAGTTGATGAAAACATAGAAGAATTACTGGATTCTGCAGAAAAAATTCTTCATAAACTAGATTTCAAAGACCTTAAGAAAATAAAAGATTACAAAGCAGTTTATATAAACAAAGCAAAAGAAGAAGATATACCTAAAATAAATGAGGCACTTGCAAAGTCTGAGCCAAAACATGGAGGGTATGGTTTTTTCCAGCCTTCTGCTACATTTCACAGATTTATGACTGGTCTTACTGGTGAGAAGATGAGTTCTTCAAAGCCTGAGAGTGCTATATTTTTAACAGACACACCTCAAGATGCAAAAAAGAAGATTATGAGCAGTAAGACTGGTGGTGCACAAACTCTTGAAGAACAAAAAAAGAACGGTGGAAAACCAGATGAATGTGTTGTATACGAGTTATTCTTATATCATCTCATAAAGGATGACAAAGAGCTTCATGAGATATATACAGGATGTAAACAAGGAAAACTAATGTGCGGACAATGTAAAAAACAAGCAGCAGAGCTTATGGAAAAAATGCTTGTAGATTTACAAGAGAAAAGAAAAAAAGCTGAAAAAGAAATCAATAATTATCTAGAATGATCATTTTAGTCATAGGAGTTATATAAGCCATCATCTGAGGCCATTTTCTCAACTTTAGAATCTATTTTTTTATGTTTATCAGATAGATCCGATCGTATATTGCTAAATGCTTTTTTAGAGGATGATGCTTTTCCACGTACAGGTATTTTTAACCCGTAGTCTTTTTTTCCTTTAACTGCTTCATTGAAGATTTTATCTGGTTTTATTCCTTTTTCAAGGTTTTTAAGTATTTTTTGAAAATCCCCTTGCATTATTCCAAAATCACCAGATTTCTTTTCGATTTCTGATTCTATTTCATCATCTACTCTTCTTGCGATTTTTCCACCAATTCCCTTTATTTCAAAAGGATTTTTGTTATATTCTTTTAAAAAATAAATTCCTGTGTCACGGTTTAAAATATAATAATCTCTTGAAAAACGGTTTCTATCTTCACCTAACATTGCCTTCCATCCTTTAGGATGTTTCTTCCCATCGCGTATGATATCATTTAAAATTTCTTTTCTATTTTTGATTTTCACAGTACCAGTTTTTGTATTAATGCGCTTGTTATTTAAGTATGTTGGTGATTTACATTTTTTGTATTAATCCATTTGGTGATAAATAGTGCTAGTAAAAGAAGCTATGTCTAGAAATTTAGTTACAATTAAACCCGAAAATACTGTTTTTGAAGCCTCTATTTTGTATAGGGATTTTAGGATAGGTAGTCTTATTGTAATAGAACAGGAAAAATGTGTAGGTATTCTTACTGAGCGTGATATAATTGAGCGCGCAATATGTGAAAAAAGAGATCCTATGACTACAAAAGTAGGTGAAGTTATGTCAAAAGACGTCAAGAAAGTCCATGCTCTAGAAAGTATTGAAAAAGCACTTGATATAATGGTTAAAAACGATATTAAAAAACTGCCAGTTTTCTACAAAGACGAAATAGTAGGTATTGTAACTGTGACAGATATTTCAAAGGCCAGACCTGATATTTCAAAAAGATTTATGGAGAGTTGGGTAAAGCCTGTATGGGAAGATTAAAAAAATTGTTTAGATGTTAACCCATATTATTGGGATCTCATCTGGTACTGATTTCTTATGTTTAAAATTGGATTTTTCTTTTTCTTTTCCGCTCATCTTACATGCCTTCTTTAATTTTTGCAGCTAGTACTCGTGCGCGGTTTCCAACAACAAGACATTTTGCGACGAATTCCATTTCTTTTGCTTCTTGTGGGCTTGAGATTTGTCCGACTATTATCATATTTTATCACTCCTCAAGTAATGTTCTGTGAGAAGGGTTTAAAAGGGATTGTTGTACAATTCTTACCAGGGTTCTTTACAGTTCTAGCCTAAAATAAAAAAAGTGGAAAAAATGATGTGCTTATTCTTCTTTTCCAAAGATGTTTTGTAGCATCCATTCTGGGTCAAATGGTATTTGGTCTTCGTACTTTTGACCAACTCCTATGAACAGTAATGGTTTGCCAATTGTATATGCAACCGATAGAGCACTTCCCCCTTTTGCATCGGTATCTACTTTTGTAAGTATTACTCCGTCTATCCCGCAAACTTCGTTGAAATGTTTGGCCTGCTCTACAGCATCATTTCCCGCAAGAGCATCACCTACAAAGAGTATAAGGTCTGGTTTTGCAACTCTTTTGATTTTTGCCATTTCATCCATTAAATTTATGTTTGTCTGTACACGTCCTGCTGTATCAAGAAGTACTACATCCTTGTGTTTTGCCTTTGCATGATCGATTGCATCAAATGAAACTGCGGCAGGATCGGCACCAGGTCCATGTTTTATTATCTTACAACCGACTTTGTCTGCATGAATTCCAAGCTGCTCGATTGCTCCTGCTCTAAAAGTATCGCCTGCAGCCATTACACATGAGTAGCCTTGTTTTTTAAGCATTGCAGCCATTTTTGCAATGCTGAGAGTTTTTCCACTACCATTTACTCCTATAAACATTATTACTACAGGTTTGTCATGTTTTTCAATGAAATCCTTAAAATTAAGTTCATTGCTCATTAAAACATGTGTTATCGCGTTTTTTAATACTTTTTCAACTGTCTCACTTATCTTGCCTCGTTGAATTGGTACATTCTTTAACTCTTCTTTTATATCCTTTTTAATTGAATCTATTACATTATATGCAACATCTGATTCGAGAAGGCCTACTTCCAGGTCCCATAGTAATTCGTCAAGTTTTTCATCGCTTATGAATTGAGTTGCTTTTTTCTCTATTCCTACTGATTGCTCGATGCTTTTTCTTGTTCTTAGTGTATGCTCGATTTCTGCTTCAAGTGATCTTTCTATTTGTTCGTCGATTTCTTTTTGTCTTTTTTCTCTGTCTTTTTGTATTCTTTGACGTCTTAGTTCTCTTTTTGTTTTTTCATCTGTTACTTCTTTTTTGATGGGTGGTTTTGGTTCTGTTTTTATTTCTTCTTTTACAGGTTCTGGCTTTTCTATTGGTTTTTCTTCTTTGACCGGTATTGTTTTTTTTACAGGTTTTTGAATCGGTGGTTGAGGTTTTTCAATTGTTTTTTCAGGAATTATCGGCTCTTTTTTTACAGGTTCTTCTCGTTTAATGGGTTCAGGCTTTGGTTTTACTTCTACTTTTGGTGTTTCTTGTTTTGCTTCTTCTTTTGCCAGCTCTGCTTCTAATTCTGCTTCTAATTTGTCTTCGAAACCCTTTATTTTTTTCTTTAAAAACTTAAACATAATATTGACCTATATCTACTGATTTGCAAGTTTTTGAGCTTTTTGCGATATCTCTGTTGCTTCTTTTTCCATCTGTTTCATCATTGATTGTACTCTTTCCTGTGTTTGTTCTAGCATTTCTATTCTGCTTTCAATTTTTTTAACAGCATCGTCATAACTTTTTTCAGTTATGTATCCAGCGCCTATATCTACTAAAACCTTAGATGAGTTCGTAGGTTTTGCGTTTAGAAAAGCTCCTCCACCTATGGGAACGATCATATCTGTTTCTTTTTCTAGTTTTTCTAGGTTCTCAACTGTGATTTTTGCCCTATTATATTCAGCTACTGCTGATTGAATGTAGTTTACCTGCATTTCAAGATTGTTTATTTGTTCTTTGTATTGCTCAATTTGAATCATATATCTTTGAAGTTCTTCATCCTTAGTCATTTAATAATTCCCCATAGATTTTTAACCACTAATAAGACAAGTATTATTAATTTATTTCTAACAAAATAGGCAAACGATTTTAAATTAGTTGTATATTTTAGTCTTTGGTGCTGGAGAGAGTTAATGGATACACGAAAACGCTGTAAAACAGGTATCGAAGAGCTCGATAGGGAATTGGATGGAGGCATTCCTCTTGGTAGTACAGTTATTTTTGCAGGTAGCAGCGGTGTTGGAAAAACCACTCTTGCTATGCAGTTTCTTATAAATGGCATAAAAATGGGTGAAAAAGGCGTTTTTTTCTCTTCAACTGAGAATGTTAACATGCTCAAACGATTTCAGAATACATATGATTTTTTTGATGAAAATCTCATTAAATCAGGGCAGCTAAGTTTAATTGACATATGGAATATTAGTGATAGGCTTGGTTTGAACCCTGAAAGTTATTCTTTTGAAGAGGCAAATGTATTATTTGAAGTAATAAGAGATATTACAAAGGAACTTGGTGCTAAAAGATTAGTAGTTGACTCGATTACTTCTCTTTGTTTCAGACTTTATACTCGAGAGATGATACGTGATTTTATATTCAAACTTGGCTCATCTCTTACACTTCTAGATTGTACAACGGTTCTTACTTCAGAGGTTCCACCGATGACTTTTAAGTTTTCCCAAAACGAAATCGAAGAATTCATTGCAGATGGTATAATCTTTTTAGGTGATATAGAAAGAAGGGGTGATATGATAAGAACGCTTCAGGTTGTAAAAATGCGTGGTACATCGCATAGTAGAACAAAGTTTGCAGTAAATATGTCCAGCGATAATGGTGTAGAGATTTCACCTATGCTTAAAACAAGTCTCTAAGCATTTTTAATTATTTCTTCAGCTTTCTTCTTATAAGTTATTGCAAGATTCTCTGCTGTTTCTTTATCCTTTGACTCTGAATAAACTCTAAAAATGGGTTCTGTACCCGAAGGCCTCATTAGAACCCAGCCGTTTTCCAGGTATAGTTTTACCCCGTCTGTTTCATCTACTTCCTTTACACTTGGATCATCTTTTGTTTGCTCAGCAAGTGTTTTCATGACTTTTTCTTTTTTACCATCTGGACAGGGCATTTTTGTCTTAAAAACCTCATATTTTGGTATTTCATCAATAAGCTCTGAGATTTTTTTGTCTTGTTTTGCCATGATTTCAAGTATTTTTGCAATACTCATCGCAGAATCCCTGCAGTACTGCATCTCTGGAAAAATAAGCCCTCCGTTTTCTTCTCCGCCAAAAACTGCGTCTTTTTCAATCATGACTCGTGCTACAATAGGACTTCCAACGGCTGTGTGTATAAGCTCTCCTTTATTTTCTAGTACTACATCGTCAAAGCAACTTGAGGTTGTGACTGGAGTTACTGCTATTCCACCTTTTTCTAAAGTGGCATATTTTGCACCCAGGGCAAGTGTTTTATCTCCCCAGATATACAGTCCTTTTTCATCAACAAATATGGCTCTGTCTGCATCTCCATCTTGTGCTACGCCTATGTCTGCTTGTACTTTAGGAACTTTTCCTATAAGATCGGTAAGATTTTCTGGTAAGGGCTCTGAATTGTGACCTGGAAATGTACCATCTGGCTCGCAGTATAGTTCTGTTGTTTTACATTCTAGTTTTTCAAGTAGTTTTGGTGCAACATAACATCCTGCTCCATTTCCACAGTCAAGTACTACATGGAATTTCTTGCTTTTTATAAGATTTACATCAACAGCGTTTAAAATACCATCTATATACAAATCTATTGCTCCACCCCATCGTTCAAGTTTTCCAACATCCTTCCATTCTGAAAGAGTAAAATTTTCTTCGAAATAGATTTTTTCTATTTCATCTTCCACATCTTTTGTAAATTCTGTGCCGTCGCTTGCAACTCCTTTTATCCCATTGAAATTAGGTGGATTATGTGAAGCAGTAATGATTACTCCTGAGTCATAGCCTTTTTCTCTTACGGCATACTGGAGTGTTGGTGTTGGTACAACCCCGCAGTCTATTATATCGCAGCCTGTTGCCATAAGACCTGCGGATATCGCATTTTTTAGCATTTCATTTGAAAGGCGTGCATCTGTTCCAATTGCAACTTTTGGTCTTTTAATAGTTCGTTTTAAAAGAGTTCCCCATGCTTTTCCAATTCCATTTGCAAGATCGATGTTCATATCTTTGTTTACAACGCCTCTTATACCATTTGTTCCAAATAATTTACCCATGACTCATTTCCACCTTAAACGATATTTTACCCTAATTTGAAAGGATAATAAAAGAGTTTTCATAAGAAAATAACTATTTTATTTATTTTCTATAGGATTTCCTATCTGTTTGTTCGGATAGCCTTCTGGTTTTTCTTGTGTCCATATTATTTTATTGTCAAAACTGCTGTTTTCTTTTATTTTTTCATTGTCACCTAAAACAGTGTATTTGAGATTTGATTTTTCTCCTATCACTCCGTTTTCGCCTATGATACAATCTGATAAAATGCTGTTTTCTTCTATTCTTGCGTTGTCAAGTATTACAGATGATTTGATAACTGAGTTTTTTCCTATGTATACGTTGTTGCCTAGTGTTGATTTTTTAATTTCTCCTTCTATTTTGTTATTTTCACCTGTGTAGTTTTCTAAGTTGTTTTTGTCAAGTAAAAACTGGTGTATATCAAGGTAGCTTTTTATTCTTCCAATATCCATCCAGTAACCTGAGAATTTAAAACCGTAGAATTTGCCTGTATCATCTATTATTTGTGGAAATATCTCTTTTTCCATGGATATAAGACGACCTGTTTCTATGTAATCTAAAACTTTAGTCTCTAAAAGATATGCCCCTGCGTTTATCAGATCAGACGGTGCATCTTCTTTTCTTGGTTTTTCAACAAATCTTATTATGTTTCCATTGTCTTTTACATCTGCTACGCCAAATTCTTCAACGTTTTCTACAGGCCAAAGTGAAATTGTTCCTACTGCATTGTTTTTTTTATGAAAATCAATCATTTCTTTTAGACTTAGTGAGCATATAACATCGCTATTGAGGACAAAAAACCTATCTGTTATGTGTTTTTCCGCAAATTTTACAGCACCACCCGTACCAAGTGGTGTTGGTTCGTCGTTTACAATGATTTCTTTGCCATAATCGTTTTCTTTGAAGTATTCTTCAATCTGTTTTTTTCTATAGTTTACTGCAAGAATCACTTTGTCTACTTCCTTGGGTAGTGTTTCTATTAAGTGAGCAATCATTGGTTTGTTTAGTATTGGTAATAATGATTTTGCTCTTGTATATGTTAAAGGACGAAGTCTTGTTCCAAAACCTCCGGCTAATATTATTGCTTCCATATTTTTTCATTCCTCTCTATACGTTAATTGGGTGGAGACTAAGTTGTCTAATAAATTTTTCGAGATAAATATCTCTTATTTAGAATAATATTTTCTTAAAAAATCTATATAATAATAGGATTGAGCTGAATATGTATCTGCATATTTACCTACGAAAAAGGTACATAAAACAAGTTTTTATATTTTTAAAATAGGGATGGGATGGAAATCAGCAAAAACCGAAGAGAGGACATATTAAGCATCTGTTTTATATCTATTGTAATAGTGTTAATGCTTGTTATACAAATAACTGGTGCTATCTGAGTTTTATCTTATAAAAAACCATCTATTTTCTTTTTATATTAGAAAAACTTATAAATAATAACTACTGTATTATAGTTGATTATATGGGAGCCGAAATTTTCGATTCGGATGAGACAATAAGCCGAATGTGTTTAAGAAAGACTCATAATCTGAGTGAAGATGAAGAACTTGCAATACATATAATACATAAGTTCAATATTTGCAGAGATACAATTGAAACGATGCCTGCATTTGATGAACATACTCAACCGTTGTTCACCAGAATAAAAGAAAAATAACGTTTCTCTATATACTTAAAGACTATTTGAAACTTTTTGCGAAATACATATAAAATGTTATTTTATTCCAGCCAATGGAGGAATTTTTATCTCAGATATACCTAGATTATATTCAGATAGGGCAGGCAAAATGAGAAAGTCCGTAATAAGGGAACTACTTAAGGTTACTCAGGACCCCGAAATAATCTCTTTTGCAGGTGGACTTCCAAATCCAAAATCTTTTCCAATTAAGGATTTAGAAGGAGTAATAGATCATGTGATGGAAACACATGGTAAAACTGCTTTACAATATGGAACTACACAAGGTTTAACCGAATTACGTGAACTGCTTGCAGAAAGAGCTCATAAAGATGGAATAGATGCAACAGCGGACGAAGTAACTATTGTAAGTGGATCACAACAGGCACTGGATACTATTGGAAAAGTATTTCTAAACCCCGGTGACACTGCAATATGCGGACTTCCAACATATCTAGGCGGAATCAATGCATTCAGATCGTATGAATCGAATCTTGAGGGAATACCTCTTGATGCTGAAGGATTACGGGTGGATGTGCTTGAAGAAAAGATAAAAGAAATGCTCAAGGAAGAAATTACTCCAAAATTTATCTATGTAGTACCTACTTTTCAGAATCCTGCAGGCGTAATAATGCCTGAGAAGAGAAGAAAACAACTAATAGATATTGCAAATGAATATGACTTAGTGATAATTGAGGATGATCCATATGGTAAGCTAAGATTTGATACTCCTCATGTAAAACCCATTAAATCATTTGATGATGAGGGCAGAGTCATTTATCTTTCTACGTTTTCAAAGATACTAGCTCCAGGATTCAGGCTTGCATGGGCTATTGCATCACCTGAACTTACTAGAAAAATTGTGATATGCAAACAAGCACTTGATCTTTGTACAAATACGTTTACACAGTTTATTGCAACTGAATTTATGAAACGCGGCTCGATGGATCTTCATATAATGAAAATCTGTGAGATGTATAAACCAAAAAGAGATATCATGATGGATGCTATGAAAAAATACTTCCCTGATGAGCATACATGTTACAAACCAAAAGGCGGAATGTTCGCATGGGTGACACTTCCTAAAGGAATTGATACCGAAGCCATGTTTCTTGACGCGATAAAAGAAAAAGTAGCATATGTTCATGGTAAAGCATTTTGCGTAGATGGCCGTGGAGAAAGAAGCATGAGACTTAATTTTTCATATTCTTCTGATGAACAAATAGGGGAAGGTATGAAAAGATTGGGCACTGTTATAAAGGGCAAACTTGAAAAACAAAAAGCAGTTTTATAGGTTCAGATGCCTCTTAATAAAAAACTTGTGTTTATACCTTTTTTCTTATTAGTGTCTACTAGTGTTCTATCAGGTTGTATACTTGAGGATTTAATATTTGGTGCAAGTTTTGATATTACAAGTTATAGTGTAACAGACTCCGAAGGTTTTCCAGCGATAAATATATTTTTCTCAGCATCTAATAAAGTCTCGTTAAAGATGTACAACAAAGATTCAGACCTAATTGATACAAATTACTTTTACGATGATGGTAATACAACTTTGAATATCGGCTCATATCAAGAAAATATAGAATCTGGAACATATCAATTAAGAGTATACAACTCAGACAATGGTAAGATACATGATGAAGACTTTAGTTTAAATGCACCTAATGTAGAAATTGCATTATGTGAGCAAAAATGGTGGAAAGATGGGGGCACATATTATCTTATGGGGCTTAAGTTTTCTTTAACAAACACAGGTGATGCTCCAGCATATCCATATAGGGTGAGATTAACAGCAGGTTCAGAAATAGTTACAGGCTATGTAGTACCTGCTATTGTTTTGCCAGGGTCTTTAGAAGATGTTTACTGTTATTTGTATCATGAAGGTGTTTTTGAAGAAGATAGTTTCAATGTAGAAATACTTGATAAGAGCAGTAATATTATGGCTACTTCTTCTTATTCTTTTGATGTAAGAAAAAATGTCTATAATGTATACTACGATATTTCAGCGCTTGACAATATTTTAGTTCTTCCTTATCTTGATTTTCTGTATGATTATTACAGCAGTCTTGATCGCATATATATAGATGATTATTCTGCATTTGTTTTTGACAAATATGATGAGGATTTTATTGATTTATTGATCGATCGTATTATACTGAGTCTTGATTACTCTAGTCTTAAATTTAACACAAAAACGGATAAACAAAAAGTAGAGTATATTGCTTCTTTTGTCCAAGGTCTTGATTATAAAAAAGACAGTGACGTAGATGAATCATATGAATATCCAAGATATCCTGCAGAAACATTGTATGATGATGAAGGTGGTGGGGATTGTGAAGACAAAGCGATCCTTACAGCTAGTCTTTTGAACAATCTAGGTTATGAAACTGCTCTTTTAAGGTTTCCTGATCATATGGCTGTTGGTGTAAAACTTGAACCTAGTGCGGTAAGCGGGGATTATTATATTGAAGATTATGATTTTTTAGAAACTACTTCTCCGGGTTATAAATGTGGACAAATATCAGATAGTGAATATGAGTCTCCTACTAATCTTAGTTTTTACCCGATTGAGGATAGAGCTTTTCTATTGCACAGCTGGATGGATGGCGTAATTGTTACATATAAAAATACAGAGCAAGGAAATGTTGTAAAAGTTGTTTCCTACACTGAGAATCTAGGAAGTGAAGACGCTCAGAATGTGGTAGTAGAAGGATTATTCTGCACAGATACAGGTCTTGAGTTTAACAATAAAGAAGTCACTATATCTGAGATAAAATCTGGAGATAAAAAAAAGATAACTATGACTGTTGAGATACCTGGGGGTTATGTTACAAGATTTGAAACAAGAGCGTATCTTGATGGAGAGATAGTCGACTCAGAACAATCTAAGGATTATTTTATATAAAAACTATATTTTTTAGTTGAAAAAGATTTATAAACTATTTCTTTTTGTGCTATTAATTGTGTTGGGCGTAGGTGGACGGCTAACGGC
>CAZQXW010000058.1:0-11301 GCA_964597365.1 uncultured Thermoplasmatales archaeon
AAGCATTAAAATTTGAAGCGGGGGATTTTATGGAGGAAATCTGGACAGAAAAATACAGGCCTAAAAAATTAGATGATATAGCAGGTCAAGATGAAATAGTAGAAAGACTCAAAGCTTATGTTAAAACAAAAAATGTCCCGCATCTAATGTTTGCAGGATCTGCCGGTACTGGTAAAACCACTTCCGCTCTGGCACTTGCAAAAGAAATCTTTGGAGATACATGGAAACAAAATTTTAATGAACTAAACGCAAGTGACGAGCGAGGAATAGGAATAATACGTGGAAAAATCAAAGATTTTGCAAGAACGGCACCCATGGGAAAAGCAGATTTTAAAATAATATTTTTAGATGAAGCAGATTCACTTACAAACGATGCACAATCAGCACTTAGAAGAACCATTGAAAAATACACGCATATCTGCAGATTCATTCTTTCTGTAAACTATTCTTCCAAAGTAATAGAGCCTATTCAATCTAGATGTACTGTATTTCGTTTCAGCCCAATAAAACCTGATGATATCAAAAAATATATGAGAAAAATTGCACAAAAAGAAAAACTGGAAATTACTCCCGACGGGCTTGAAACGCTTATATTCATATCAAGAGGTGATATGAGAAAAGCAATAAACGTTTTACAAGTAGGTGCATCGGTAAACAAAAAAATTACAGCAGAACTTCTTTATGAAACAACTGCTACTGCAAAACCTGAGGATATTAAAAGCTTGATTACAACTGCTCTTAGTGGGGAGTTTATGGCTGCAAGAAACCAGCTTTATGATCTTTTGATAAAATATGGTCTTTCTGGTGAGGATATAATAAAACAGATTCATCAAAACATATTTGACCTTACTATTCCTGAAGAAAGCAAGATAAAGCTTATTGAGCAGACGGGTGAGATAGAGTTTAGATTAATTGAGGGTAGTAATGCACATATCCAACTAGAATCATTACTTGCTCGTTTTAGCCTTGAAGGAAGTAAAATAAAATAAAAAAAGAAAAGAATTTTTTTATTTATTGAAAAGCAACAGTATTTCCTTTCATGAAAAGAGTTGGTCCTTTTACGCCCATTATTCTCCAGTCAAAAGCAGTGTTGTTATATCCACCTATTCCGCAGTAATTTGCTTCCTCAAACTGCAGGAGATAATCTTCTCCCTCATCTGGTTCGACTGTTAAATTAACGTCTCCTAAAACTCCGCCTACAATGTGTCCTATTGCAAGTCCTGAAAAACTTGTAACAACGGTTTCGTTACCCGTATCATTTACATGATATGCTGTTCCTTTAAATAGATAGATTATTCCAAATATATTTCCATAATAACCAGAGATATTTCCGATCGTGTGATCAAATAGACTATCATTGTCTGCTTCTCCAAAGAAATCTTGAAGAGCATCCAAAAACGGATCGTATTCTCTTATTCCCCATGTACCAGTAAAGCTTCCATCAGCCCATGTGGGCACCTCACTAGATAAACCTATTTGCTCATCATTTGTCTCTGTTGTTTTTATTAAAGGTAATGCACTTGCAAAAGAAAAACTTGCAAATAAAAAGCATACCATAATTGCAGTTAATATCTTTTTCATAATGAATCCTCTTTATTATCTTTATATTATTATATAAAAATATGCTAATAAAGTTTTCTGTTATATAAAAAAATAGAAAAAAAGAAAGTTTTTACAGATGTTTTTTTGTAAAATCTGCAACGAGACTTTCAAGTTCCTTGTATGTTTTTTCCCCAACAGAATATCTTACACGAACAATAGGCTTGCTTGATTTAAGAACACGTGTTATATCAATTGGAGTTCCACTTACAACAAGATCTACATCTGTATTATTAATTGTTTTTTCAAGCTCGGATATCTGTTTCTGACCATATCCCATCGCAGGGAGTACGTTTGTCAAGTGTGTATACTTGTTGAATGTATCAGTAATTGTTCCTACTGCAAAAGGACGTGGGTCTATTATTTCTCCTGCTCCTGCATTTTTTGCAGCAACAGTTCCAGCACCATATGCCATACTTCCATGTGTAACAGTTGGCCCGTCCTCGATTACAAGGACTTTTTTATCTTTGATTTTGTCTTTTCCCTCTACAAACACGGATGATACAGCATCAATTATCTTTGCATTTGGATTTACCTTTTTAACATTCTTTCTAACAAGCTCGATGTTTTTCTTCTCAGCTGTATTAACTTTGTTTATCAGAACTATATCTGCTGCACGGGTATTTATTTCGCCTGGATAATATGCTATCTCGTGACCGGGTCTGTGTGGATCTGCAATTGTAATTAGCATATCTGTTTTATAGAAACTAAAATCATTGTTTCCTCCATCCCAAATAATTACATCTGCTTCTTTTTCTGCCTCACGAAGGATTTTACCATAATCAACGCCGGCATAGATTACACCGCCCATGTCAATGTAAGGCTCATATTCTTCGCGTTCCTCGATTGTACAGTTGTATTTATCAAGATCATCGTAACTTGCAAAACGCTGTACGGTCTGCATGTTTAAATCCTTATCATAAGGCATTGGATGTCTGATACTTGCAACCTTTATTCCTTTCTTGCTAAGCATCTCAAAAATTGCACGGCTTACCTGTGATTTACCACAACCGGTTCTAACAGCACATACAGCAATAAGTGGTTTTGTTGATTTGATTTGGGTTTTTTCAAGGCCCATTAATACAAAATCTGCACCTGCTGCATTTACAATGCTGCTTTTGCTTGTTACATACTCGTTTGGCACGTCGCTGTAGGCAAAAACTACTTGGTCGACATTGTACTCTTTTATAATCTTGGTTAGTTTTTCTTCAGTATATATTGGAATTCCATCAGGATAAAGTTTTCCTGCAAGCTCTGGTGGGTATCTTCTTCCTTCAATATCTGGTATTTGTGTCGCAGTAAAAGCTACAACTTTGAACTCTTCGTTGTCTCTAAAATATGTGTTAAAATTATGGAAATCTCGGCCTGCTGCGCCCATGATTACTACTTTTTTCTTTTCAGTCATAAAATTAAAGCCTCCGTTAGTCGCTAGACCCGTAACATATGACTATTTAAAATGTTTTCTAGCAAATAAAAAAAGAGAAGGAGTATTATTTTAATCCTTTTGCTATTTCTTTTGCAACTTCTAGACTCGTGTTACTGCCACCCATATCATATGTTCTGAACTTTCCCTCTTTTATAACCTGGGCAATTGATTTGTCAAGCTTTGCAGCATCTTCTTTTTCACCGAGCCAGTCAAGCATCATTTTTACACTGTTAAGCATTGCAACAGGGTTTACCTTGTATTGCCCGGCATACTTTGGTGCACTACCATGAGTGGGTTCAAAGACTGCTAGTTTATCGCCTATATTTCCACTTGCAGCAAATCCAAGACCGCCTACAAGCTGTGCGCATAAATCTGATATTATGTCGCCGAACATGTTACTTGCAACTAATACGTCGTAGTCTTGTGGGTTTTTTACAAGCCACATACACATTGCATCAACGTTTGTCTCCCACAGCTCAACACTTGGATATTCTTTTGCAATCTTTCTTGCCTCTCGAACCATAAGACCAGAAGTTTCACGAATAACATTTGGTTTTTCAACAACAGTGACGCTTTTTCTGTTGTGCTTCTTTGCGTATTCAAACGCCTGACGAACAATGTTCTGACATGCTTTTCTTGTAAAAATTCTGGTAGATATTGCCATATCTTCTAGTGATTCACCCTCAAACTTTTTCATCTTAGGATGAGTTTTTGAAAGAACGTTGAATAATTCCTCAGGAACAGGATGATATTCTACTCCAGCATAGAGTCCTTCTGTGTTTTCTCTGAATACAACAATGTCGATATCATCACGATAATTTAGAGGATTTCCTTCAAAAGCCTTACAGGGCCTTAGGTTTGTATGTAGATTAAATGTTTGTCTGAGCCGAACTATTGGGCTTGAGTAAGTAAATCCCTTGTCTTTGAGTTCTGGGTTTAAATCTTTTATCGCCTCATCTCGTGGCTTTGAGGTAATCGCACCAAAAAGCCCACAGTCAACTTCTTTTAAAAGATCGATTGTTCTCTCGGGTAATGGGTCTCCTTCTGATTTCCAAAATTCCCAGCCTATATCGCCAGGTATGTATTCTGCATCAAGTTCAATTGTGTCAAGAATGATTTTAGCAGCATCCATCACGTCGTTTCCAACACCATCGCCTGGAAGCCAAGCTATCTTATATTTTGCCATGGTTTTTTGTAATCAAAAAGGTTGTCTTAAAGCTTTTGAATCTACTTTTATTTTCGTAGTTCACCCAACGAAGTTACACGCTCTGCAAAAGCATTATGTTTATGAATGGACTCCTCGCTTTCACTTCTAACAACTGCTATTACATCATCAGGTAGAGCACTATATTTTTCCAAAATCTTGCTGAGTATATCTCGTACAACATCTTCAACAAACTTTGGATTGTTATGCGCATCATATACTAATTGTCCTTCCTCGCGGCGTTTTAAAATTCCAAAAGTAGGGCTGCTGAATGATTTCTCAGCGATTTCGATTAAATCATTTGCATCAACTGATTTATCGTCGCCTGGAACTTCTATCATAAGAGTTGTTATATTTCTCTGATTATGAGTTGGAGGAATATCCTTGTCATCGTATTCTCCGATTGTTTTAATTACTTCTCGGGCGCAAGGACAAGCAGTCATTCCTATTACTTTTACACCAATGAGTTTTTTAACTTCGCCCTGGCTGTTTGCTCTTGCCTCTGCTACGAGTTTATAGGGCTCAAGTCCTTTTTTTCCGGAAGGATATGTTCTTTCTAAAAAATAATCTGCTTCTGCTTTTACTTCTGATAAAGATGCATATTCGTGTTTTTCTAGTAGAAGCTTTGCTGTTTGTGCACAAAAACTTTCAAGATCGGTTACAGGTTCTTCAATATTTACATCAGTAATTTCTGATACTAACTCCAGGTTACGGCTCATATGGCTTCCTTTCTGTGAAGCGGGAAGATCTACGAAAAGATCCATTTTTACAACAAGAGGTGTTGTTTTTTTACTACTGGGTCTCTTGATATATACAAGTCTTTTAACGCCTGTAACTCCGACTCTCGTTAGTTTGAAATTCTGTGATGAAGGGCCAGATTGAACGTCGGGTAAATCTATTGATTTCATATTTTATTACCAGCACCTCAAAAAGAATAGTATTAAAATAGATTTTGCTTTCAACTCATAATTGCAAAAAGTAAAATAAATGCTTTGTTATTCAGGGGTTGCTTTTTGCCGCTGTGGCTTAGAGGTATAGCGATTCCTTGGTAAGGAATAGGTCGTGGGTTCAATTCCCACCAGCGGCTTGTTTTTTTTTATCCCATTTTATAGTGTTTTCTTACTTCTTTGTTTATTTTCCAAGTGCATTTCATACCCTTTGGAAATATAACATAATCTCCTTTTTTGAAATGAAATTCTTTTCCATCTTCATTTCTAACTAGTACATCTCCTTCCAACAGTAAGCACGTCTCTTTAGTGTCATACTCCCATGGAAATTCGGATATTTCTTTTTCCCATATTGGCCAAGATTCAGATTCTTCTTTTTCTGCGTCTGATGGTTTTCTAATTATAGGTTCCATAAAAACTTGTATTCCTTCTAAAATATAAATGCGTTGCTGAAAGTTAAATATCGTTATCTAAATAGATAACATTTGTTATCTAAAACATAATATTTTAAGTAACATTTTTTCTTATAGATAAAACATGGATAAAAAGAATTTAAAAAACTTATTAATGACCTTGATACCAATAGCAATTATTTTAGTTGCAGGATTGGGTCTTATCAATGCAGGTATTATCACCACCGAAAAATCAGATTTAAGTTCTGATCAAATAACTGTTAAACTAAGACTAAACTATGGAACAGGTGATGTTGATGAATATACTATTAAAACTTCAAATGCAACTGTTTATTCGGTTCTTATGAATGCTGCTGAAAAAAACGATTTTAAGGTTGAATCAACTTACTATGAAGAATTTGACAGCTATCTAATAGAGTCAATAAACTCTGTAGAAGGCAGTGCAGATATGTTTTGGCAGTATTATCTAAATGGAGAAATGGGAATGGTGGGTGCTAACTCTCAGTTTGTCCAAGATAATGATATAATAGAATGGAAATACGAAAAATTTGAGTATTAAATAAATTTAATAAATAGCTTAAGTTATTATCGAAATGGGGAAAGATAAGATGATAGATATAATAAAAAACAATAAATCAAAAATAATTATTGCATCGCTTCTAATAACTTTAGGGGTGGTTGGAAGGCTGACACTTTCAGAATTATTGCCAAACACACCATCTTTATATTTGAATATAGGTGGTATGACACAACCATTGTTTATGATGGATTTATTCTTTTTAGTAGCAGTAATAGCACTTTTAAGTGGACTTATTTTAGGAAGCTACTATGCATTTATTGTACCAATCTCTGTGATTCTAATAACTGACGTACTACTTGGAAATAACTACATACTATTATTCACATGGTCTGGATTTGCAATGATCGGTCTTATTGGATATTTGCTAAAAGCAAAAAACAAATTTTCAATCAAACATATGCCTACTATTTTTGGAGCAGGTATAGCAAGCGTACTTTTGTATGATTTATGGACAAACTTTGGATGTTGGCTTGGCTGGTATCCGCATACTGCTGCCGGCCTTTCTACTTGCTTTACAGTTGCTCTACCATTTATGCTCTGGCACATATTGTCAACAACAGTTGGAATTGCTTTAGTTGTACTGCCAATTGCTTATCTAAAAGAGCATAAAAAATTGAAAATAGATTATAACATAAGACCTATTGAAAAACCAATAACTGCTATCTTACTAGCAGTTATAATGTTTTTTTCAGTTGCATTTATCTTTATTTAAATGCATTTTTTTTTCTTTTTTGACATTTTTACATTTTTACTAAAACATTTCCAAATAAAGTATATAAACCCAAAAAAAGAAAGTTAATAGTAGAACCTTTTTCCTCTCCTCCTTTTTCTTATTTTTCTTTGACGTTTATTTTTATTCTCTTTTTATCAACTGTAATAAGTTTTTTTATCTTTAAAATCGAGTCTTTATTTGGTTTATATCCGTCAATTGGTTTTTTAGGAATTTTCCCATCAACTTCGTATATATAGTATCCTTCCTCGTCATCTATGGATGTGACGTACTTATGTTTTCCTTGAGATTTTGTTTTAATATTTGGTAATTGTTTCAATGCATCAAAAATAGACATATTTTTTCTAATTTCTATTCTATATTGTTCTATAAAAGGTTCAAATGCTTTTTCTAAAACTTGTATATTTGCAGAAAAAAGATGCATATTGCCTATTACATTTCTTTTTACAAGCCCTGCTTTTTCAAGTATCTTGATATGTCTTGAAATAACTGGTTTTGATATTTTCAGTTGCCTTGATATTTCAGATAGATGTAATTCTTTATTTGCAATTATTCTTAGTATCTTGATTCTTGAACTGCTGCTAAGTGCTTTAAATAAATTTACATTGTTACTCATTATGATAACATTTGTTACTAACTAGAATTTCGTTTAAAAATCTTTTCCAAGAAAATTTCATCTTCTTTCTTGCATTGATTGAACTATTTCTTTTCCAAAATCTGTGAGCTTGTAGATTTTGACCCTTTTAGAACTTTCAATAAGCTCTACAAGATTTAAGCCAATGAGAGATTCATCATCTCTATATCTCGAATTCATGCCTCTAATTGCGCCTATTACATTAGTTGGTGTAGTCTTCACATTATAAGCAATATCGGAAGTATAACTACCACTTGGACTAATGTCAAAAAGGTATTCCGCAATCTTTTTTCGAACGCTACTCCTCCTTAGAGACCTCATTACTAGGGGTCTTATAGTCTCTGGAGTAACATTATTATCTCCATCCTGCATCCCATCCACTTAGTTAAAGGAATGCATAGTTCTTTTAATAACTTATCGATTAGTTGGTTATTCACCTGCATATTCACCTGAATAATTACATGCGATAAATTAGTCGGAAAAAACTGTTTTTTACAGATTAGAATCAGACATGTGTTTTTTAATTAGGGCCTTAATTGTACCAGATGTTGCAATGGTTTCTATTGTTACTTTTTCATCTTTTATCTTATCAGTTTTTTTCAAAAGAGCAATTGTGTTTTCTTTTTCAGTGTGTTTGCATCTTACTATCCCTTGCAGCCCATTGAATCTTACAAGAAACAATCCCATTTCTTTAAAGTGTTTTTTACAAATCTTCTCAGAGTTTTTTCTAATTGTATTTATCATATCATTTTTTAAAAAAGTTTTATTTTCTTCTGATTTTATTTCAAAGCCGATATATCTACGGCGTCTCCCCTCTTTTATAATCTTTACGCACCTCAGAGCAATAATTTAAAAAGATTAGAAATAGAATTTTTTTTTTATTCAGATTCTATTCTTGGTGCCAATAGGTATGTTACGTGTCCTTTGTTGTTTGCAATATTAAACTCTACTTTTATTGGATTGTCATTTCCAAGCATAATTGTTACATGATCTTCGCTTTTTACAGGTTTTATCATATTGCTGAAGTAATCTATTGAAAACAAAGATTTACATTTTGAAGAAGTTTTGAGTTCTTTTAACATATCTTTTGGAAGCTTTAAATTGACTGTATCTGTATCTCCTTCTGCAAATAATTCGAAGTTGTCTTTATTTACTGTAAGTGAAAGATGATCTGATACTGTCTCTGATGCTCTGACTCCTTGTGTAAGCTCTGCTGCGGTTAAAACTATTTTTGCAGGTAGGTTTAAATTAGGCATTTTCGGATCAGGCATTCCTGCTGTATCAATAAGTCCCATTTTTCTTACAAGATTTCCAATTTTTATGATTAATCTGTTTGTATCTTCATCAAACTCTAGTGATACCATATCTCCCGAGCTTGAAAGACGCATGATGCTTGCGAACTTATCCATATCAACTCCAAGTTCTATTTCTTTTGCTTTAAACTCTTCAAAAGCATCACTTTTTACTTCTAGATCAACCATCGCAACATGTGCAGGGTCAACTGCTCTTAGAGAAATGCCTTTTTGGCTAATATTAAACTTAACCTCGTTTACAAGTGGCGATGTTACATCAATTATTCCTTTTAGTACATCTGATCTTACTTTAGCATTAAACATACTTTGTTTTCCTCCCCGATTTTACAAAGTTTAAATGGATTTTTTTCTAAGGGGTTATAATACATTTAGTGTTTATAACACTGACGGTATTTCATTAGTTTTTATAGTTGATTACAAATAACATATTTTCCAATACCGCTGAATGCCCTTGGTATTAGACTAGAAAATGGATTTGAAATACGACCAAACCATGTTGTATATCCTATGAAGTTTTTTACAAAGACGCTGTGATTGCCTGTAATCTCAGTTTGTGTAGCATTTTCGTTAAGATATGATTTTATTATAGAGTGATATGTTGTCTTTGCTCTTTCATCAGCAGGATATTTGCAAAATACAATAGGCTTTCTTGCAGATATTCTAATCCTTGGAAGCATTATTTTGAAAAATTTGAATTTTGTAAGTATTTGTACCTTGGTTTTGGTTTTGAAATGAAAACCACGTCCGTGAGATTTTATTCTTACCATTCCAAGTGCAAGTGATAGATTTAGGCCGGTGTTGTTGCTATCTTGAGTAGTATTTTGGGTGTTATTGGTATCATTTCCAGTATTGTTTTCAAGCAAACCTAGGTATCTTTGAATTTCTTCATCGTTTTCAAATAGATCCGAACAAACATTTTCTAAAGCTGTTCCTATGTCCTCTCCAACGTTTTCTAAGTAAATATCAACTGGAGAGATTTCCCCATCAGGGCTAACTCGATATATTGTAAATTTAGATAAAGAGTTAGTTTCCTCGTCATCTACGGTTGTGTCATCTTTTGAAAATTCTATGTTTTTTGAAGTAACAAAACCCATAGAAGATATCAAAATAACTAAACAGATTGCTGCTGTGATTATTTTTTTCATAGTTTTTTTATCCCCCTTGTTCAAAATAAAACAAAAGCTTTGGAGAATAATTATAAATCAATTATTATATAAAGTTTTCTTAATCCTCTCGCCATTTATGCTTACATTTTGTACAAGTATAAAAACGGCTTTCCGGCTCGTCGCTGCCCCGCATCTGCCGCAGTATCCAAAAAGCTTCATTGTGCCCACATTTTGGACATACTGCTTTTGTTTTTGGTAAAACTGATTTATTATCTTTTTCTTCAATTACTGTAATTTCTTTTTTCTCTTGTTTTTCTACTACTATATTACTTCCTCTTTTCTTCTTTTCATATCCACATTTTCTGCAGACAATTTTGTCTCCAGATGGATACATCAGCACTTTGCATTTTGGACAAAACATATTATTTCAACCTCCTTACGGCATCTTCAATTATCTTATCATGATCAAATGAAAGGTCAGGTAAATCTTGAATTTTAAAAAACTTTGCATCAACTGCATCATCACCGCCTTTTACATCTCCATTTTTTACATTTAATATAAAAGCAATTGTTACAGTATGGCCTCGTGGATCTCTATCTGGCGATGAATATACTCCTAAGAGTTCTTTTATTTCCACTGAGAGATTTGTTTCTTCATGTATCTCTCTTACCACAGCATTCTCGACAGTTTCACCATATTCTACATAGCCCCCGGGCAGAGCCCATTTATCTTTGAAAGGATCATTCTTCCTTTTTATCAGCAGGATCTTATCATTGTTTATTATGATTCCATCAACTGTCAATTTTGGATTCTTATATTCCATGTATCCTCACGATATACTAGCAAGTATATAATATTTGATGAAAACTAAAATTAGATTAAACTTTTTGAAAATTATAAAGATTTTGGATTATCTCTTATAGGCTATCTTAGTCTCGTCCTATTCATCTCTTCCCAGAAAGCAGGAAGTTCTTTTTGCAATTCCTCTTTCCAAAAATCAAAAGTTGATTCGTCTAAATCCTCTTCTTTTTTAATAATTCCAAATAAACTCGTACGTGGCTCCTGTATTAGTATACTTCTTTCCATCATGCATCCCGTTCCCAAAAAACTTGGGAAAAAAGATAATGCATTATAGCCTTAAAACTATTTTTAGTAGGTGTATATGTACTTGCACATGTATATATAAAAACCTCAGTAGGTTTTCGATGCCTTAGAAATAATTAGGCAACATTATAATATAGATAAAGTATGCCACTGAAAAAATTTAAGAAACAGTTCTTAATTCACTGGTTGCAATAAAACAAAAAAATGGGCTCGTGGTCTAGTTGGTTATGACGTCGCCTTGACA
>CAZQXW010000059.1:0-11175 GCA_964597365.1 uncultured Thermoplasmatales archaeon
CTATCAACCAATAAATTATTAATATATAATCTTGTTACCGAGAAAAAGTTAAACCTATAAAAAACTCAGACTAATGGTGAAAAAATGGCCGAATTCAAAATAGTTGTAAACGATACAAAAAATGGAAAATCACACCAAGTAGAAGTAAGCGGACATCATGCAAACTCACTTGTTGGAAAGAAAATAGGTGATGAAGTAGATGGTATATTTGTAAGCCTTCCAGGTTACAAGCTAAAAATTACTGGTGGAACTGATAAAGATGGTTTTGCTATGAGAAACGATCTTTCTGGTGTTAGACGTAGAAGACTCCTTTTAAGTGAAAGCAAAGGTTTTCATGCTACTGAAGGTGGTATGAGAAGGAAAAAATCAATACGTGGAAACACTATTAGCTTAGATATAGTTCAGATTAATATGAAAGTTACAAAACACAGCTCCAGATCAATTGATGATCTGTTAAAAAAAGATGAGGAAAAGTCCGAAGACGAGAAAGGTGGAGAGGAGAAAAAAGAGGAACAATAAATGAGTCTTCCAAAACAACCTGAAATAAATATTGGTATGATAGGTCATGTTGACCACGGAAAAACTACACTTACCCAGCGATTAACGGGTAAATGGACTGATGAGCATTCTGAAGAACTAAAACGTGGTATTTCAATAAAACTTGGATATGCTGATGCAGCTTTTTACAAATGTCCAAGTTGTGATGATCCTAAATGCTATTGTACAACTTCAAAATGTCCTTCTTGTGGTGGCCCTGCTGATCTTTTAAGGGTTGTTTCTTTTGTTGATGCACCGGGTCACGAAACACTTATGGCAATTATGCTTTCAGGAGCAGCCATAATGGACGGCGCGGTACTTGTCATTGCTGCAAATGAACCATGCCCACAGCCTCAGACTCGTGAGCATCTAACAGCACTTGACAGTGCAGGAATTAAAAACATTGTAATAATACAGAATAAAATTGATCTTGTAACTGAGAATAACGCGGTTAAAAATCATGAACAAATTTTAAAATTTGTGAAGGGAACTGTTGCTGAAGGTGCACCAATAATTCCAGTTAGTGCACATCAGGATATCAACATAGATGTACTTATCAAAGCAATGGAAGAACATATTCCAACACCTGATCATGACCTTGAAAAACCACCTGTTATGTATACAGCAAGAAGTTTTGATATAAACAAACCCGGTGCAAGACCCTCTGAACTTAGAGGAGGTGTAATCGGTGGTTCTCTTATACAAGGCGTTCTTAAAAAAGGCGATGAAATAGAGATTTGTCCAGGAAGGCGTGTCGAGTCTGAAGGACGCCAAAAGATGGAGAGTATTACCACAACGGTAGATTCTTTATTTACAGGTGGAAAATCTGTAAATGAGGCAACACCCGGTGGTCTTATTGCACTTGGCACGACACTTGATCCTGCACGTACAAAATCGGATTCATATGCGGGAAAAGTAATAGGAAAGACGGGTGAACTTCCACCAATTATGGATAGCTTTGATTTATCAATTAACCTTTTAAAAAGAGTAGTAGGTACAATTGAGGAAAAAAACGTTGATCCTATTAAAACAAATGAGCCACTAATGCTTACCATTGGAACTGCTACAACTGTAGGTATTGTTCAAGGATCTCAGGGAGATAATATAGTATCAGTAAAACTTAAACTTCCAGTTTGTGCAAATAAAGGTCAACGTATTGCCATTAGTAGAAGGATAGATGGTAGATGGCATTTGATAGGTCACGGGAAAATACAAGCATAAAAACCGTAGTAATTGATACTAGTGCTATCATGATGCTCTTTGAGTTTTCAATTGATTTAGAAAATGAACTTACAAGGCTTCTTGGAAAATACAAAATTGTTGTTCCTTCTGCAGTTATTGATGAATTAAGATTTTTAAAAGATAAATCAAAAGGTAAAAAGAAAAAAATTGCGAAACCTGCTTTAAAGCTTGCAAAAGGTTTTGAAATCCTTGATACCAGCATAAGGAATGCAGATGATGCCGTGCTTTCTGTTGCAAAAAAACAAAAGGGTGTTGTTTTTTCAAATGACAAAGAACTTCGCAGTAGAGCAAAAAAGCAAAAATTAAAAACAATTTGCCTGCGAAGTAAGAATTATCTTATGATAAATGAGAATTTTGTTTGAAAATTTTAAATAGGGTTTATCTATTCTGCTAAAAAGTCATTTGTCGGAGTGGCTCAGCTTGGTTAGAGCGCCTGACTCATAAGCTCAGCTGAAGGGTTCGTGAATTCAGTTCTGCCTTTTTGGCGCTAAGAAATCAGGAGGTCGTGGGCTCAAATCCCACCTCCGACACTATTACATTAGCCTATTTTTATTTTTAATTTGCATTAACCAAAAAGCAACTGGTCGCACGTCTTCTGCTTTTGCATTTTTAGATTCAGTCCAATCATCTAACTCTGTTTTTGATGAACTCAAGCAGCATTTTTCACATGCAAAAAAAGTTTCATTTACAACAAGGCCTGCAAGATTTTTTTCAAAAATTATTTTTTCTCCGCATATGTCACACACTCCTGCAGATCCAATATTTAATGTCATCTTTGAAACAGTTTCTTGTTCTGTTTCATTAAAAGGTCCAACAATTTCAAAAACATCTTCAGGGCCAAACTCGCCTTCGCTGATTTCCCCTGCTATTTTTCCCGTGGTTTCCTTTATTATATCAACAGGCTCCATCTCTTTATTTATCGAGTTATCATCTTTTTTAATTTCTTGTATGTGCTGAAAAATCTCCTGTATATCTTTTTGTCTTTGAGACAGATTCTTCATTTGGTTCTACTCCTCACAATTGTATGAAATCAAAAACTAACTATAAAATAATTACTAAATGAATATTTTAGCTTTTTCAAAATATTTTTATGCTTGTCAGTTCACTGTAAAATATTGTAAGCAATGCAAAACTCAATGAGTAAAAAATATATTGAATGTACATAATTGACCAGGCATGTATGTTTTCAAGTGTTTTACTTTCCGTACCTCGCATCATCAGATAGAATATGAATATGCTAAATAATATGAAAAAGCTTAAAACGTTGTAAATTGGCTCTATTATTCCAGAGTATGTAAACATAAATATAAACAAAAAGGGAAATAGCATAAAAGGAAGACATACAAGTGCTGTTTTTTTGATACCAATGGTGTTTATAAGAGTATGTGTCCCAGTTGCTTTATCTGCCTCTGAGTCAGTTATATCTTTTGTTGACATTGCACCAACTAAATAGGTTGTAGCTACTCCTCCAATTATTAAAGGCAGTGCCTGAAAGGGGTGTTGCCCTTTTGGAATAAAAACACTCCACGCAGCCATAATCCCTAGCATTCCACGAGGTATTGCAATCCATATTTGATTTATAAATAGATATTTTTTCATACGTGGTGGAAGGGAGTACATAACTGTGAAAATCATAATTAAGAAAATGAAAAAGCCAAACCAGAAATTAATTGTTACAGCTCTTATAAGTGCAAATAGATATAGTATGTATGCTAGGCTTTGAGCGCTTTCTGCTTTTACAAGTCCTCTAGGAATTGGTCTATACGATTTAGATATTTTATCTGCTTCTACATCTGTTGCCTGATTTAATGCATTTGATGCAGCATTGACAAGTGCTACAGTAAAGGCTGCTTGACCTACTGTTACCCACCAATCTTCAGGTATTGCTGCTAGATTTCCATTTCTGAAATTAAAAACAAGGCTTGCAACCATGATAGACATTGAAACAATAAATGGTGCTGCAAGAGTAAAAGGTCTTAGAAGATCAATTGTCGCACGAGCTTGTTTTGAGAGAAACCTTGACTTGTCATAAGGCTCCTTCATCGTCCATTTACCAGGTATTTTACCTTGTATAGGTGGAGTACTCATAACAGATTAATATAAAAATTTACTACTTAACATTTGTTTTTTCTTTAGAAAGGATTTCGTCACATAATATTCTTGCAGAATTTAAAGCACAATTAAATCCTATGCCTGGTGCTTTGACACAATCTCCTACTAAAAACAGGTTTTTTACAGGAGTTTTCATCTCCGGTTTGTCCTTTTCGATTGTTTTTGCAACACCGTCGAGATGCCAGATTGCAGGATAAATTGCCCATTTAAGATCAGATTTATAATTGGGTATCAGACGCTTTAGGTTCAAATCAAGTAAATTGCGCAGTTTCTTAAGAGCAAGTGGGTTTTTTGCTTCATCTGGTGTGCATATAACATATGATTGTACAAGAAATTCATTTTCTGGGCTAAGTTTTGATTTTTGCGAGGAAGACATAAAATCAATCATTCCTACAGCATCATTTCCATCAACACCTACATTTTTCTCAAGGAAATGAAATGTTTTACCAATAAGTTCAGTTGGAATGTTTTTTATAGAATAATAGGCACATAGGCTCCCAGTTCCTATTAAGGATTTTATGTATTTTACGTAATCTTTTGAAAAATGTGTTTCATCTGCTATTTTGAAAATTTCCTGAATTAGAATATTTGATACAACAAAATCACACAAATATTCTTTTTTATTTGATATAACTCCTTTTGCCTCTCCGTCTTTTATCAAAATTTTATCTATTTTTTTACCAAGTAATATTTTTCCACCATTATCTTTTATGATGCGGGCAAACTTATTTGAAATACTTTCCAGCCCGCCGACTGGATATCCTACAGGCTTTGAGCCTTTGTACAGGTTTCTCTGAGCACGAAACATTTCGCCTGTTGATATTTTATCAAGATTATTTAGAGTAGTAATTGACCTGGAAAAAACCTCTAGTATAAGTTTCATTTTTCCTTTGCCATATTGTTTAATTGTATCAGTCATTGATACACTATCAAGTTTTTTGAGAGTTTTTTCACTTGCAAAAAGAAGCTTTAGGATATTTGGAAGTATCTTTAATTTATCTAGTTTTGAAAGAAATGGATAGTTATGTCCGTTTTTATCCACAAAGCCTACATATGATTCTAAAAAATCTACATGCTCATCAAAATCTGAAAGAACACTATTTACGTTTGAGAGTACTCCTCCTCCTATCGCATGATAACCTAGATCAAGTTTGTATCCTTTGAGCATTTTTTTAGAAAAAATATTCTCAATTGAGGGTTCTGAAAAAGCAAGATTCATATGAAATCTTGTGAGTAGTTTTTTGTATTCTTTGGCAGTAAGCTCTGTTCCTTTGAATGTTAATGCCCTTCCACCAATCATTTGTTCTTTTTCAAAAATGATGACGTTGTATCCTTTTTTTGATAGTAGTGCCCCTGTTGTAAGTCCACCTATACCTGCACCAATTATTATAACACTATTTTTTTTCATTCTGCCTTCTGCATTATTTATGTTAGATATAATAAGTTTTTTATAGAGAAAGTTTCTATCTTGCCTAAATGAACTCGAATATGTCTCTTTTTCAAAAAATTCGAGAAATTGCAGTACTTATTAGAATTCAGCAGTTAGGTACTTCAGTTACAGCTATTATTGGTGCATTAACTGTAAAAGGTATGAATCTTGGTTTGACCAATCTTTTAGTATTATTTTTTATTGGTGTATTAGTAAACATTGGTGGGCAGATACACAATGATATTGTAGATGTTGAAATAGATAAACGCTCAAAGGAGCTTAAAAAAAGACCTCTTGTAAGTGGTACTGTTTCCATGAAAACAGCAAAAATAATAATTGTTTTGTGCTTAATTTCAGTTATTGCTCTGCTTGCGATATTTATTCCAAATATTTATGCCATCGCTATTCTTTTTATCGGCTTTGGCTCTGGAACTCTTTATAATTTGTATAGTAAAAAGTTGTCTGGTGCTGATTTGTTTTTATCTGTGTGTATGGCTTTGTTTATTGTTTTTGGTGCAATTGCTGTTACTGATAACTTTGAAGGAATAAAAGATATTGGAATATTAACTTGGATTATTGCAGCAATTACTTTTGTACATGTGTTTTTAATGGATGCTCTTGGAGGGGGTTTAAAAGATCTTAAAAATGACAGAGCAGCAGGGGCAAAGACTCTTGCTATTTCTCTTGGTGTAAAAGCAAATGAAAAACTTCATATTACAAATAGCTACAGGTTTATAATCTTAGTTTTTGAGATATCAACTGTAATATTTGCATTAGCTTTATTCTTTGTTTATAACATCGATTATATGCTTCCTCAGATGGCCTTTATTATCCTACTTCTTTTTGGAATGGTGCTTTCTACTCTTAGATTGCTTAGCATGAAAAAGTTTGACAGAAAGAAAATAAAAGCAATTAACAGAAACCATGAGCTTACAGCTTACGTTCTTGTACCAGTTATTTTAATAAATCTTATCGGGATTTATTATGCACTTTTTTTGATTTTACTTCCAATTATTTGGTTTGTAATCTTCAATTATATTCTTTACGGGGATAGTTGGTTTAACCCTAAAACCTACTAAAAAAATTATTTGCTGAAACTTAGAAACTCCATTATCTGAGTATTATCTATTTCTTCTTTTTCACCATCTACAGAAATAAATCCTTTTGTTTTGACATGATATCGCCAATAGGGTGATCTTAGAACACTGCTGTAATGCAAGTTTTCTACTTTCATTTCTATATCTACTTTTATTGGAATTTTGTTTACAGTATCATCGATTTTTAATGTAAAAGAAGTAGGAGTTTTTTTGTTATGATCTTCTATATATTTATCTGGTTTGAAACTTATGTTCTCTGGATTAATGTTGTAAAAACCTGTATTGTCTTTATTTACAACTGCGAGAAGATCCCATCTATCATCCTTTTTAACAACATTTGCCCATACGATGTTATATTTTTTACTTCTTATCTTACCCCAGTACCAGCATTTACCATAGGTAAGTGCTGTAAGAAAAGTATAATTCCAGTTATGATCGTGATATCCCGTGCCTTGAACTTTTATTTTTTTGCCATTGTATTCTATTTCACCTGTAACCTTTGCTTTTGGTAATGCTACAGTCCAACTCTCAGCATGTGTTTGAATTTTAAAACCTTCTACATCGCCAATAAATTCTAGTTTTGCTCTGCAATCTTCTAGTTTCATATCTATTTTATAAATCCATTTTCCATCTTTTTTGTATTTATCGTAATCAAATTCAATTATTGGTTTTTTGAAAAGTTTTACAAGAGGTTTTGTTTTTGATGTTTCAAAATTTCTGAAAAGAAAACGTTTCTTTTTTTCAATTTCTAATTTCCCATTCTTATAAAACTCTAAAAAAGGCTGAACTAGCCCCCATCTTCTTAAAGAAAATGTTCTGCATCCGATGTGAATGCTGTAATCATTTGTAAAAATCACATCGAAGTACCACCATTCTGCAGAGATTTGCTTTTTTGAGCCGTGAAATGCATCGTCTGCAGGAGTTATTTTTTCAACTTTGTGCATTTTATCACCCTTTTTACATTGTCTTGGGTTGCATGAGTGTTCCATGCAAAATTAGATTATTTAAGATGAATCCTAGCAGTGGGAAGAACATAAGAATACCTGCCCAAGGATTTAGCTTCATAAGCATTATTGGCACTATCATAAAGTTGATCATATAGTGACTTCCAATGTATTTTCTTGCTTTTCCTCTCTCAAATTTTTCCATTGAAAGAAGCTTGCTTGATATGGCAAACATTAGAATTGAAATTAGAATTATTATCGCCCATTGTATATACTGAAATGTCGTTAAACTGTTTATGCCCCATACTATGAAAAATGGTAGAAATACTACTATTACATCAAGTATTTGAATTCCATATGCAAGTGCCTTAAAACTATTTGATATCTTAAGTTTTCCTTTATTTACTCTTACACCTAGTTTTACTGCTAAAGTGTTTGCACCCATTTTATAATCATTTTCGATATCTTTAAGGCCACCTGCGATAAACTGCATGAATAAGACTTGTATCGAGCCAAGTACACATACTATCCAAGTAAGAGTTGTAATATCTTTTAAATTTCCAGTAACTGTTGTAGCACCGTATAAAATTAAGAAGAATACTCCTAGAGCAACGAAAATATCCATCCCGGGTAATTTTTTGCTTATAAGATCATAAATTGTTATAAACAACGCAGAAACCCCAAGCATTATTATCGGGAAGTATAGCCCTGTGTCATAAGCGATATAGCCTGCAATTAAAAAAGAAATAAGCATTGATAAAATTGCAAAAGCCCATGCTTTTTTAATCGTAATAGTACCGCTTATTAGAGGTCTGTCGCTTATTCCTTTTGAGCTTTTATCGATTTTATAATCAATTATGTCGTTTAGAACAAACCCGTAAGTATGTCCCAAAAAACCTGCTATAAACAAAAGAACAAGCGTTAAAATATCATAATTCTGCATTGCTATTGCACCCATAACAGGGCTTACGCCTGTTAAAACTGCATTAAATGAGCGTGCGAGTTTTAAGTACTCTTTTACCATGTTTTTCAAAATTAAAAAAGGTTTTTAGAATTTAAATTCATCGTAATAAAAACTTATAATCTTGTTGAAAGCGCGTTTTATAACTTAAAATAATGAATAATATTATATAAAAAAACCAATTTCACGTTCAAAGATGCTTACAGATCCAATAATCATTATTGCACTATTTCTTGCAGGTTTTGGTAGCGGTCTTTTTGTAAGTATTTGCAGTGGTACTGCTGCAGGTTATATGATTCCTGTTCTAACTGTATTTTTAGGAAAACATATCCATAAAGCCATTGGTACTAGCTTGTTTATCGATAGTATAGTAGCACTTGTAGCAGGTATTATATTTTTAAGAAATGGCAAAATCAGATTAAAACCAGTTTTGCTGCTTTTGCTTTTCTCAGTTATTGGTGCTTTTTTAGGTAGTTTTCTTACAGATTCTGCTCCAGAATCTGGTTTAAATGCATATATTGGTGTGGTCTTACTTCTTTTTGGTGTTAATATATTGTATAACGGCGTTCAAAAAAATGTGGATTTCATAAAATCAAAATATTCTTTTAGCTTCTTTAAAAAATATAAAATGATAATATTTGTAATATTTGGATTTACTACAGGTCTTATGAGTGGCTTTACAGGATTTGGTGGATCGGGATTTATTGCACTTGGTTTAATATTTGTTTTAGATTATGACCTTCATACTGCAATTGGTACTTCCCTTCTCGTTATGTTCTTTTTGGCAGGATCAGCAACAGTGGGACATATGCTTAGAGATAATTTTATTTCAGAATATGCTCTTATCGCAGGAATTGCTGCTTTAGCTGGAGCGCTTTTAGGCTCTCATCTTGCAAATAAGGTCGACGAAGAAAAACTAGGAAAAATAATTGGATTTATTATGGTGTTGCTTGGAATCGCTGTTTTTGCCCGAATGATTTTATAAATAATTTAACAAATATTAAAAAAATAAATTCAATTAATAAAACTTAAAAATAACATATTTGTATCTTATTTTCTGTATTTATCACAATTTGTATAATAAGATTTATATACACACTTATGATATATATTTTAGCGAATGGGGGAGCAATTGATTTAGAATATTTTTTCTTAATCTCTCCTCACCACCTTCGTCTTCCCCATTCTCTCCTTTTTACAAAATTATTTAAAAAGTATTTTTTCAGCGTTTTCTGATATTGTTTCTCTGTATTTCTCGTCAGTTATAATCATTAAAATCCATTCAGGTATGCTTTTTGATCTAACTGCACTTCCTACAGGTGTATATTCGTCGAACATATGTGGATTTACACCATCGACAATTTGTATCTCTGTTTTATCAATCCTTGGCTCAGAAAGATGTAGTTCTGTTTGCGGAACGTCTATTATTATTTTCCCCGAAGGAATATTGAGCTTTTCTTCAAATTCTATTTCTTTTTGCCTTCTAAACTCAAAATTATCAAGTTTTTTAATTATTTCCATTTGATTTTCGCCTAAATCAGATAATCCTATTGAATATGCCTTTTTGTAAAGTTTTCTATATTTGAGTCTTGTTGCAATTTCTCTTTGTAAGTCACCCATTTTTTTAAGCTCGTTTATCATTTCTCCATCAGTGAGTTTAAAAATTTCAAAAGGATCTGCATTTTCGACAAGCTCTATTGCCTTTGAAAGCATAAGCTCTGCTATTCTTACAGTTTTATGAAAATAAACTGAGGAATACATAAGTGTTCTAGCCATTAGTATATTTTCAATTACTCCTACTCCTTTTTTCTCAACTGCAAGATTATCATTAGAAATTGTAAGAGTCTGGATGAATCTATTATAGTCAATCATACCATACGCAACGCCGGTGTAATATGCATCTCTTATCAGATAGTCTAACTGATCTACATCTATTGCACTGTCAAGAAGTTGTGAAAGATATTTTTTAGAACTAACAGAGCCTTTTATTATATCAGCGATTTTCTTATGATCCATTCCATATTTGTTTAACACATCAAAAACTGTTAAATGATCTATAAATTCTTTTTCTAGATGATCAAAAATAGCGTGTTCTCCAAGTATTAATTTCTCTGTCAAATCAACATGATCAACATTTAGAGTGTTTCTGAGAATTGATTCGAGTGTATGTGAAAATGGACCATGTCCTATATCGTGAAGAATTGCAGCACATGAAACAAGCTCTTTTTCTTCGGAATCTAAATTCAAATGTTCTGCTGCATGTCCTGCCATATAATAAGCCCCAAATGAGTGTTCAAGGCGTGTATGGTGTCCCCCAGGAAAGACTAAATGTGCAAAGCCTAGCTGTTTTATATTATGCAGCCTTTGAATTTCTGGTGCTTCTAATAAATCTAAGAATAAACCTTTGAATTCAATATCTCCATGAATCGGATCACGTATAGTTTTGACTGTATCATTCATTTTATCAGAATCAAAACTGAGAATAAAAAGAGGGTTTAAAAGATGTTGTTTAAACTTCTTGTAATAAGAACGGCCATAGACATTTGATTCTTTCTTCCCATTCATCAGGATACAAGAACCTCTCGGTTGCAGTGACACTACTGAGAAGTGAGTTTCCATCTTGTGGTGTGAAACAAAAACCAACTACTTCGTTTTCATTTACTACATGAACGGTTGGAAGAACTGCTACGGTTTGATCTAAAAGCCTTCCATAATGTCCGTGTTCTCTTCCAAATGAAAATACTAAATTTGCTGATTTCTTGTGAGTTACTGCTACTCTTGGGTTATCTATTAATTTCTGTATTACTTCTTCTTTGTTTGTTTTATAATCCAGTTTTAAGTCATACCATATAC
>CAZQXW010000060.1:0-11148 GCA_964597365.1 uncultured Thermoplasmatales archaeon
TCCATATCACTCAGCACTATGCTTTTACTTAATTTACAGATTAGGTGGGAGTTTTTATTAATTATATATCTTGGGACATTGAGTATCTATAGGTATAATCATTATAAAGAAATTAAGTTGGATGAAAAGTCGAACTCCGAAAGAACATATCATTTAAAAAAATACAAAAAAACACTACCATATACTATAATTATTTTTGCCATATTATTTTGTGTTTGCTTAATATATTATGGGGATTTAAGAAGTATATTTTTTGGTATTATTTTACTTTTACTTGGTTTATTTTTTACAGATATTTTTAAAAAAGTTACAAGGAGGATAATAGGTTTTAAATCATTTTATACTTCATTTTCACTTTCGCTTTTAATATTATTTACAACGACATATTGTTCATATAAAATTGATAAAATAGTTTTCTTTTTCCTTTTATTCTGTTTTTTACGTTTTTTTATTGGAACAAGCTATAGTGATATTAAAGATATGAATATTGATAAAAAAAATAAATTGTTAACCCTTCCAATCATATTTGGTAAAGACAAGTTTCTAACCATGATTCAAATCATTAATTTGATATCCTTAATTCTAATCATGATTAGCATATTTTTAAATATTCTACCAATATACATATTGATATTGAGTTTTGCATTTTTTTATAGTTTTTACTATATTGTAAAATCGCGAGATGATTCATTAATTTCAAATTCCTTATTTGCTGTAATTGTTGATGGGGAATTTATTTATTGGCCATTTCTACTTTTAATAGGGCTCGTAATCACAGCATAAACAAATTCTTTTAATTCGAAAAAGATCATTTACTCTCTCACAGTCAATGTTAGATAATTACTAATTTTTATATCAAAATTTCTGAATTCGGTTCTTTTTGCTGTAGAATCTGAAATAATACCTGACATTATTCCTCTAAAAATAATATACCTCGATTTTTCTGATAAAGTGGTCCAAGGATAAAAGAGTGAACCGATCTTAGGAGTTTCGGAATCAAAAACGATTATATCTCCAAAGCCAAGAGCGGGATAGTAATCTGTAATAAATTTTTGATAATTTTTTCCTCCATATATCTCTCTAACAATTTTTCCATATTCAAAACAAATATTAAAAAGAGTTTGCTCTCCATTTTCTAACTTTGTTATTTCGTCTTCAAGCATATAAAGAAGATGAGCATCACATGCAAAAAATCTTATTTTTTTATATGAAAGTACTCCTTCATGATATTCAAAAAATTTTGCATCGATTAAATCTTTTAGAGAGTTGGTTGAATATGTTGTTTTTCTGATCTCGTTTAATGTTTTGTAAGTATTATCAAATTTCTTTTCGGATAGATTTATCTCTTTAAAAAAAGTATTAGTTTTCTCTTTTAGTTTTTCTTCGGGTGCACAAATTATAGAACAGCTTTCATCTCCTCGTCCTTGGCATTTGATTTGTGTTCCTTCTACTGTTTTATCTGCAAGCGCATAAGCCCATATGCCTGCAATACCTCCATCAGTCATGATGTAGCCCAGCCCATTATTTCTACAAATTATGTAATCTTTTATAGACATAGTAAAAATTTTATTGTCTATATCTACATCATGTTTTGCATCCATTGCAAATAAAGTTTCAATATATCTTACTAAAAAATATGAAAAATCCAAAAAATCTTTTTTTGTAGTGTCTTTTATAGTTGGAAAATTAGATAGGGATGCATATGAGTAACCAAATTTTTTTCCTGCAGAATAAAGTGCCTGTTTTCCTTTTTCACCATATTTCTCAACAATTCTATTTTCAATTAGTTCAAATAGTTGTTCTGATAAAAAAAATTCTCTAAGATAGATTGGTTGATTTTTTCCACCTAAAGTATTTATTACAAACCCAGGATGTTCAATAATTTCTCGTTTAGGTACAATTACATGCTTAATAAACCACGATGCAATTCTATCTTTAACAACCATCTTTAAACATCTTTTATTTCAGAGAGATACCCTCATCGGTGAAATCAAATTCATGTGAGATCCCGTCAATTTTTGTTTTTCGTAATTTTTTAATTTTAAGTGTTCTATTTAAATTATCTCCAATCTCGTTGGAACCTAACAGAATTAATCCATCTCCTATAAACTCACTTATATTATCAACAGTATCTCCAGGTTTTCCTTCTACTTTTTGGGATATACTAACCGTTGTTGTTCCATGTTTTTTTGTTATTTCAAAGAGTTCCATCACATTTGCTCTGTTCATCATGGTAAAAGCTGAGGGTTGCAATCCTCTATCTGCACCATCAACAAGATCGTTTATAGATGGCGGTGAGCCGGTAATCGAAGTTGTACTATCAATAACTAATCGGTCATAATGATTTTCTTGTATAAGTCTTCTAAGTTCGTTGTAAGTATTCATTTCAGAAAGTGATCTATGGTTCAAATGTACAAATTTTACCAATCCTTCATTTTCCCATTGGTTAAAATTCCAGTTAAATAACATCCCTTGTTCAACGATATCATCAGGTATTTGATCAACAGCAATATACAAGCATTTCTCACCATTTTTACAACCTTGGGCAATATAATTCATAGCAAAAATACTTTTACCACTACCCGGAGCACCAGTAACTACAATATTACTGCCTTTTGGAAATCCACCCTCAATTAATTCATCTAAGCCTTTAACACCGGTTTTAACTCTATTCATTTTTCTTTTCTCCTCCTTAAACTCTAAATTGTCTTCCATATCATATTCCTCTCCATATTTTCTAAAATTCTGTTTATATGTATGTTCCGACAGTTAAAATCTTTTTTCATAAATTGTAGTCGGACAAATTTATAATTTAAGTAAATAAAAACAAATTAAAAACTAATAATTATATTTTTTTGAGTGAAATTTGAGGACTTAGATATATTTATATATCATGTTTTCAAATTAAAAAGTCCCTTTACAAACAATAAAACAAATGAAAAAATATAATACCAATAAATATCATTACTACATAAATAGGTGGAAAAGAGGAATAAAAATGGATAAAAATCAAAATATTCATATCAAACTTGAGATAAGCAGAGACCCTTCATCAGGTAAACTAAACCTTATGACAAAATTCGACCCAACTGCTCCAAACTTTGAAAAAGACGACGATGGTTTTTCATGGTCACCAACAAATGAAGAAAGATCATTTCTCAACGAAGCATTTGATATGATTACAAAAAAATAAAAATCATATCTTTTTATATTTTAGACGAAACATTCTCCATATTAAGCTTAAAGAGTAGCTCATCTAGTCTTTGATGAGAAAAACCTCTGTCGACCTCATTTAAAATCTCATGAGTTTTATAGAATATTTCTTCTTGCTCCATTACTCCATTTAATGTTTTATCTATTACATTCTGATAGATATATTTACAAACTAATATACCATCCTGAAATGTTAACTCCTCTCCCATATTAACCGCCTCCACGGTCAATAAAACGTAATAAAATGAAGACTTATAAAATTTGTTAAAAAAATAGAAATCAAATTATTTTTTTGTCACAATGTTTTCGCATAGAACATGCTCTGCATCTATTAGGATCGTTATGATTTAAAGATATATGTTCTGTTCTCAAATCATATCGCATTTTCTTAATAGTATTTTCAAGATCATATCTGATTTTAGGATTAAATCGTATCTTAAATTCAGATTCACTATTGTATACTAAAACTCCAAATGGTACAAAACTATTGTAATTATCTTCAATTAACTGACAATATGCAGCAAGCTGCATTACATGGTTTTTTTGAGGATGAAAATGAGTTGATGATTTAAACTCAACAGGAATAAATGAATTGTTGTTTTTTGTTATGTAATCAGGTTTTCCTGCAATTCTATATTTTTTTGAAAACAAAGGCTTTACATTTTCTCCTATATCGTTATAGGCAATTTGTCCTTTTTGAATTTTGTATTTCTGCTTTGTTTTTTTAATACTTTTCTTTAAAGAATTTGAAATCAATAAGAAAAATACTGATATCAATATCAGAATGACTCCAATAACTATAGTTTGATTAATTTATATCACCTCAAATAAGATGATTAAAAAAGCAAGCCCAAGTAGTACATATCCAATTATTGCAAAAACATTTGATTTTTTCAAACTATTCTCGGTTTTATTTATCTTACTTCCAAGTTCTTTATGTTTATCACTACCTCTTTTTAGATAAATAGAATCTGGTTTATAGCCCTTTTTTTGCAGGAACCATGCATTTGAACAATATTCATATTGTCCTATCTCAGATGCAGTAATAACATTGTTTTTATCTTTCATTTAATTCCTAGTAAAGAAAAACATTTCTTTTAATACTCATGGTGGGTCTATTGAAACTATATCAAAAGATGTTATAAACCATTTTTTCATTACCTCAATCTTGATTGTTATGAGTGAGAATCTTGAACAAGCCATGAGAGAATTATCAGAAATTTATGATACAGACAGTGATGATACATATGTAAGTCTTTATTTTTCACAAGGACTTGATACTAAATTTTTAGAAAGAAGAAAAAAAGCAATAAATTCTCTTCTTAAAGGAGATATTCGAGATAATTTTAATAAATCAATACAGAAAATCGAATCCGAGCTTAAAGGAAAAAATGATGAAAGTATTGCCATTTTTGCATCAAATAAAAACAATTTTCTAAAAAGCATTGTTCTACCTGTAAAAGTTGAAAATACCCTTATTGTTGACTCATCTCCTTACCTTAGACCACTTGCAAGAATGCTTGATGAATGGGAATCATTTAGTTTAGTTTTATTAAACTCAAATTCAGCAAAAATCTATTCAGTGAGCTTTGGGGAAATAACTGATTCAAAAAAACTTTCCTCAGATATTATGAACAAACACAAAAAAGGTGGATGTTCACAAGCACGTTTTAACAGGCTTAGGAGAGGTGCTATTCACTCTTTTTTTACTGAATTAGTAGAAGAACTAGAAGAAAGAGCAGATGATCAAATAATTATTGCAGGACCTGGTACATCAAAAAATAAGTTCGCAGAAATGCTTCCTCAAGCCCTCAAAGAAAAAGTAATAGATATAATAGATATAGATATTGGTGATGAAAACAAGCTTTTGAAAGAATCAGTTCATCTTATATCTGAAAAAGAGCAACGTGAAAGCAGCGAAGCGGTAAAACATCTAAAACAAGAGATACTAAAAGACGGTCTTGCAGTTTATGGTCCGATGGAAACCATGAAAGCAGTGAGAAACGGACAAGTCGAACTGTTAATCATTGAAAAAGGATATAAGCTACCCGGCTGGATATGTGAAAGCTGTCAAGCTGTAAGAGAAGGAAACATGGACAAATGCCCATATTGTAACAATGACACTTCAAAAGTAGATGTGATAGAAGAAATACTTGAGTTTGCGGAAAGAACAGATGCAGAAATAGAGTTTACAGATGACGAAGAAATAAAAGAGTTAGGCCACGTAGGTGGAATTCTCAGATACAAATAAATCTTCTCATAATCTTTTTAAAAGCATAGAAGATGACCTTCTTAGGTAATTACGATGAGTTTTACAATTGGTATTCGCAGAGAAGATAAAAACAAATGGGAAAGAAGAGTCTCGATTACTCCAGAACATGTAAAAGAACTAAAGGAGAAACATGGAATAAATACGATAGTTCAGCCCTCTGAGATTAGAATTTTTAAAGAAGAAGAATACAAGAAAAATGGTGCAACAATATCTGAGGATTTAAAAGATGCAAACGTAGTATTTGCAGTAAAAGAGATACCAAGTATTTTTTTTGAAAAAAACAAAACATACGTTTTTTTCTCACATACAATAAAAGGACAAGACTACAATATGCCAATGCTTAAAAAAATGATGGAGCTTGAATGCAACCTCATTGATTATGAAAAAATAAAAGACGAAAAAGGAAGAAGGCTGGTATTCTTTGGAAGATATGCTGGCATTGCAGGAATGATAGATACACTATGGGCTTTTGGAAAAAGACTAGAGTGGCGTGGAATAAAAACACCATTTGGTGAAATAAAAAAAACAATAGACTACAACAGCCTTGAGGATGCAAAAAACCATATCAGATACATTGGTCAAAAAATAAAAGAAGAAGGGATACCCGAATCTCTTTCACCGATAGTGATTGGTTTTGCAGGGTATGGCCATGTTTCAAGTGGTGCTCAAGAAATACTGGACGTTTTACCTGTTGAAGAAATAGGTCCAGGCCAGCTTGAAGCAATTCATGAGCATTACACAGAAGGAGTAATCTACAAAGTTGTCTTCAAAGAAAAAGACATGGTAGAGCCAGTATCATCTGAAAGTGCTTTTAATCTTGAAGAGTACTATGAAAAACCTCATCTGTATCGCTCTATATTTCCACAATATATCAGAAGACTAAGCATACTTATGAATTGTATTTATTGGGACGAGCGATACCCAAGACTTTTCACAAAAGATTTCTTAGAAGAAAATTTCACAGGGCTTATGAAACTACAAATCGTAGGAGACATAAGCATTGATATAAATGGAGCAATCGAATTTACAGAAAAATCAACAACGCCCGACAGTCCAGTATATGTTTATAACCCTGTAAGACGGGATGTAATAGATGGATACAAAGGAAATGGTGTGCTTGTCATGTCTGTAGATAACCTTCCATGTGAGCTTCCAAAAGAAGCATCCATTGCTTTTTCAAACTCGCTTATAAACTTTGTACCAAGTATTGCCAAAGCAGATTACAGTGCTGATTTTCAAAGGCTAAATCTTGCTGAAGAAGTTAAAAAAGCAGTAATATTGTATAATGGAAAATTAACACCTAATTATCAATATATCAACAAATTTTTATAGGCTTTTCTGCTTCGCCTGCTTAAAAATATTTGTTTTTTGATATAGGGGGCAAAAAGGTTTTGGCAAAAAATGTTTTAGTTCTTGGAGCAGGAATGGTCTCAAGACCAATGATCAGATACTTGCTTGAAAAAACAGATTTTACAGTTACAATGGCAAGCAGGACTGTTTCAAAGGCAGAAAAGATAATAGATGGTCACTCTCAGGGGAAAGCAATAGAGCTTAACGTAAAAGATGATGAACTTTTAGACAAACTTGTAAAAGAATCAGATTTGACAGTAAGCCTCTTGCCTTATGCATATCATGTTAAAGTTGCAAAACTTTGTATAAAATACAAAATTCCAATGGTTACAACTTCTTATGTATCTGAAGAGATGAAAGCACTTGATTCAGATGCAAAAGAAGCAGGAATTCTTATTTTAAACGAGTCAGGACTTGACCCTGGAATAGATCATATGAGTGCAATGCGAGTAATCCATGAAGTTGAAGAAAAAGGTGGAAAAATAACTTCTTTTAAATCTTCAACAGGGGCTCTTCCATCTCACGAAGCAAACACAAATCCTTTTGGCTATAAGTTTTCATGGGCACCAAGAGGAGTGCTTCTTGCATCAAAAAACCCTTCTAAATGGCTTGAAGATGGAAAAATAAGACAGTATCCAGGTGAAGAGCTATTTGAAAACTATTATATCCAGGATGTAGACGGCGTTGGAAGCTTTGAGAACTATCCAAACAGAAACTCAGTTCCTTACAAAGAAATATATGGACTAAAGGATTCAAATACAGTTTATCGCGGAACATTTAGAATGACTGGCTGGTGTGAAACAATGAGAAAAATTGTGGCACTAGGCTGGCTAAATGATAAACAAATCGTAGATTTCAAAGGAGAAACTTATGCAGATATGACTCGTTATCTAATTGTTGCAAAACCCGATGAAGATTTAGAGAAAGCAATTGCAAATTATCTTGGATTAAAAACATACTCAACAGTTATAAAAAGACTAAAATGGCTTGGGCTCTTCAGCGATAAAAAACTACCTGAAGACAAAGATACTCCGCTGGACTTCATGAATGTTTTAACACTTGAAAAGATGTCGCTTGGAAAAGATGAGCGTGATATGATAGTCATGCATCACGAGTTTGTAGCAGAGTATACTTCTAAAAAAGAGTTTATAACTTCAACTCTGGTTGATTATGGAATTCCTGGTGATGACTCGGCTGTTGCAAGAACTGTCGCACTTCCTGCAGCAATTGCTGTAAAAATGATTCTTGATGAAAAAATTGATTTAACTGGTGTTCACATTCCAGTAAAAGCTGAAATATATACTCCAATTTTAGATGAGCTCGAAGAATTAGGTATTAAATTCAAAGAAAAAACAAAAAGCATCTAAAATTATTTATATATAGAACTCATAATAATAGATAAACAAGTCGTGTTGTTTATAAAATGGAAGATGTAACTATAGATTTAGAAAATAGGAAATACATTTACAGATGTATTTCAAATAATCCTGGGATTCATATAAGTGAGCTTTCCAGATTTTTAGATATACCAAAAACAACTCTTTGTTATCATCTTAGATATCTAATGGAGAGAGAATTTATAATTACTACGAAAGAGGGAAGATATAAAAGATATTTTATAGCAAAAAAAGTTGGAAATAAAGATAAAAAAACCCTTGCAATTCTGAGAGGAAAAACTCCTAGAGATATAATTTTGTATCTTTTATGCAATGTTGGAGATTCACAAATTGAAATAAGTAAAAACCTAAATAAAAGCCCTAAAACAATTGAATTTCATATTAAAAAAATGATTGATTCAGGCTTAATTGAAAGATTAGAAAAAAAAGATGGGATCATTAGAATCCCTCGAGTTATAAAAACAAAAATTATAGAATATACTCCTGTAAGCAATGATGCAGTATATACATTAAAAGACCCACTTTACATCTATCAAATTTTGATAAAATATAAAGATAGTTTTAAAGATGATGAAAATGTAAAGGCAGCATTAAGTGTTCTTGATTATTATATAAAAATAAAATTCAAAGAAAACATTGCTGAAAAAACAGATAAAAATTGGTCGAATTCTGATAAAGCTATAGAAGAATTTTATAAGATTTTTCCTTGCTTTTTTAGAGCTTAATTTCTTATATTTTTATTTAGATGTTATACTTCAAATTGATAAAAATTTGTAAGGGTATAGGATAATTGTGCTATAAAGTATTTAAACAATAATGGGAGATACGTTTTATTACAAAAACATATCATCGGTTTATGACGTAGTATCGTTCTACGTTTTGAACTGTATTTGCTATGTTTTTCTACCGTTTAGAAAAAAAAGTTATAGAAACAAAGGATAACATTAATTTGTTTACCCCCCCGGAGTTTCTATAACATTTTTTCTCTATATAATTATATATGACATTATTATACTAATATTTTCTAATATAAGTTTTGATTATTTTTTGTTTGGATTTTCCCAAACGTTTTACAGGCTTTTATATACTTTTTAGGCAGATAATACCAATGATGACCTATGAAAAATGAGGCAAAAGCAATACTAATAGTACTAATAGCAACAATGACGCTTACAGCTGCAATAATTGCTGGCAGCACAATAACTCAAAATGAAATAGATTTACCAGTTTACTGGGCACATGAATGGGGGGTATTCGAACAAGTCTATGGGAGTGATGTAACAAATATCGGGACAATCCCATCAATTCAGCCGTTCATTGTAAAAAAACCAATAATATATTTCCACAGTGATGAAGACTTACAGGACATTCATGTTGAAGTGACAATTGGTGGTGATATCCTGGTAACAATTCCTGAAGCATTTGAAACAGAGGATGGGATAGGCTGGATTGTAGGTGTAGTAAACAATACAGTAATTTCTCCTGATGGGTCAGAGTATGATTATCTATTTTATGAATGTCAAATGAATATAACCCAAGGTATAGTAGCATTTGTAACCGATGATGGGCAAAATGTCACATTCTATGTTAAAAACATAGGAGACTTTTGCATGACAGATCTATTTTACATATATGGCTATTCAACGGATGATTTCTGGTCTCGAGGCTTGACCTATATTCATATTGATAAATTAGAAAGTGGAGAAGCAAAAACAATTACAGTTCAAAGAAAAAGTGATGCAGATTACTCAACAGATGAGATACTTGAAGCATTAATGAAAAATGGTTTGACTCAAGATGAAAGCCAGGATTTAATAGACTACTGGAAACCAATATGGTTTAGCCAAATGAATGTGGATTCATTTGCCCAACTGTTCTACATTATACCTGAAGAAGTCTATGATGAACTACTGCCAATAGATATTGCTCCAGCACCTAGGTATATCAGAAGAGTTGGATTATTCTTTGTAACCAATATCCCAGTTAATCAACCACAGCTGGAAGAATTTACTTTTGAATGCTCTTCTCAAATGGGGGAAGAATACATCAATACAACATGGTTAGATGATGATAAATTGATTATCGAAGCAGGAATTCTCATGAACTGCTGTCAATCTATTGGGAACATAATAACTAATCTTATTGATGATAAACTTGCAATTCAATATGAAATATTGGGGGAAAATATCTGTAATTGCATTTGTTTAAACAAAGTAAAATTTGTAATTTCAGGGCTTCCACAAAAAGACTTTGAAATATATTTAGAATTTTTAGATTTCCAATAAAAATCTAAATTCTTTTTTCTTTTTCTTCTTTATTTTTATCTTCTTTTGTTTTTTTTGTTTGGATTTTCCCAAACGTTTTCCCACCATATATAAACAATTATAGATATAACTCTAAAACAAGAAAAAAATGTTTAGGGTGAATTATCTATGAATAGAAAAAAAATTAAAAAAGCAGGTTTAATGTTTGCAAGTATCATAATTGTAATAAGCTTTGTATATGGATTAAATATGCAGCCAGCTGTTTTTGGAACAGATACAAACACAGAGATATTAAATGATGATAATTATAGCTACGGTTTATTCTCGTTTAAATCATATGAAGATTTTTCTAATTTTTTAAATAATTGCTCTAGCAGCTATCACAATTATGGCTCTTCGAAAGGATTTAGACTTACAGCTCCAAATATAGTTGAAATGGATGATGCTGTTTTTAGCGTTGAAGCAGGTGGTCTGGAAGAAATAAAGTATTCAGAAACAAATATACAAGTTCAAGGAGTTGATGAACCAGATACTGTAAAAACAGATGGGATATATATCTATATTGTATCTGGGCAGAACGTATTTATTGTCCTTGCGCATCCTGCAGAAGACGCAAGAGTTCTTTCTAATATTTCTGTAAATTTCACAGTTA
>CAZQXW010000061.1:0-11001 GCA_964597365.1 uncultured Thermoplasmatales archaeon
AGGAGGTATAATAACTGATATCTAATCTTAAGAAAAGATATCTAATAATACAAATCCTTCTCGTTATTTTAATGTTAATTACAAATATGGTGGTATCAGCAGATGGTTCGACAATAGAAGACTTTGAAACAGGCGATGGTTGGCCATGGTCCCCTTGGCAGGGAGGTTCTGGTACAGTATCCTCTTCTTATGCTCATGACGGCACTTACGGAATATGTGATCCAGGATGGTGTTATAGAACTGACGTTTCAATAGGAAATGCAGATGATACTTTATCAGCATGGGTTCGTTTTGAAACTGATGGTAGATTTTATTTAGGTTTTGCAGCAGATTCCGAGGGATGCTGGTCTTTTGTAGTAGCACCAAACACTAACAACATTATTATACAGCAAAATAGCGGTTATGGTTATAGTAATAAAGTAACTACAACATATTCATCTTTCACAACCAATGTATGGTATAAAGCAGTGGTAGAATTTGCATCAACTTCTTCAGTTACAGGCAAGCTTTATTCATCTGATGGTAATACCTTGCTTGCACAGGTTTCATATAATTCTGTAACAGATTTACCAGGTGGTGTTTCAATGAGATCTTTTGGAACAACTCACATTGATACAATTGAGTCAAATGCAGGAGCATCAAATTCTGCACCAACTGCAAATTCTGAAAGCTTTTCACCAGATGAAGATACAACATTTTCAGATAGTGTTTCAGGATCTGATTCAGATGGATCAATTACTGAATATCAAGTTGGAACACAACCAGATCATGATGAATACTTTAACTTCAATACAAATAATGGAGCATTCTCATACCGATCAACAGATAACTGGTACGGAACAGACACATTCACATTCAGAGTAAAAGATGATGACAATGAATGGTCTGACTATGCAACAATAACACTAAACGTACAAGCAGTAAATGATGACCCTGTTGCAAATTTTTCAGTAGGAACAATTTATCAAAACGAAGAAGCAACATTCAACGCAACAAACAGTACAGATATAGATGGAACAATTACAAACTACTCATGGGACTGGACAAACGATGGAGCATATGACAACTACAGCCAAATACAAAACTATACATACCAAGAATCAGGGACATACACAGTAAAACTAAGAGTAACAGACAACAACGGAGCAACAGGCGTTACAACCCAAGAAATAACAGTATACAGTAGCCCAAGCCCACCAGTACCAGAAGTCTCAACATTTATTCTTTTTGGATTAGGAACACTACTTTTCATAGGAATGATCACAATAAAAAGGAGGAAAAAATGAAAAGACTTCGCAGAAAAAAGATTACCACATTTTCATTACTTCTAATATTAATCATAGGACTAATTATCACACCACAACAAAACGTATTGGCAGATTCAAACCAAGGAACTGGACTCATTGAATCAAAATTTGGAGATTACACCACCGGGAGTGGATCATGGACCCCAACAGATGGAGTCTTCATAGAAGAAGATTACTTTGGATACTGGCAAGGATATAACTCGCACCTCTACGTCCACTACACCACAAATGGAGAAGTCGCCTATCACAATGACTTCTCAGATGGAACAGGACGAGCAATGGACAGCGACGGACATAACATATACTTTACCACCGCAACTGATCCTGCACCACTTTACAAACTAAACACCACAACTTGGACATACACCAGTGTTGATCTCAGCGTATCAGGACAAGGAGCAGCACTATGCTACTACGACGGGAAAATCTATGTTGGGACAAAAACAGGAAACTTTGAGGTCTTTAACAAAGACACTCTCCAATCACTTGACACATACACGCCAGGAGGTCCAAACAATATGCCCGATCTTTATGTCGATGATGACTACCTTTATTACCATACATATGGCAATACCCTGTACAAAGTCAATCTTGAAACCAGTTCAACAACAAGCACCACTATTGGAACAAAACTCTCATCTATTTCAGGAAACGGACACAATCTTGTACTTTCGGATACTTCATCACAATACCATATAGTCAACAAAACAACATTAGATACTGTTTATACTAAAACAGGCATTGGAGAAACATGGAGCACAGCAGCAGACCCACTAGGGCTCTACTTCTACATCACCGATCGAGATGGATATATTAGAGTATGGAATGATACCGCAGAGCAAGAAGAACAAACTTATTCCCTTGGCTGGAGTGATTTAACAAACGGAATGAAAGTCAGTGCAGAAAGTCAAAAACTAATACTTAGAGACAACAGCCAAAAAGCTACAGTTCTTAACCTCGAGGGATATATTGGCCCAAGTCCACCCGTGCCTGAAAAATCAACACTAATGCTTTTTTCTATTGGATTGATTATGGTTATTTCATATATTATATACAAAAAACGCAAAAAAGTACATATGTAATTTTTATGATTTGTTATTGTTCTTTTTTTGTAATTTTTTTGTAATGTCTTTTGGACAGGTTAGCTTTATATAGCACTATTTCGAGAATATACTTTTGGAATTGAGGTAGAGAAGATGAAAGGATATAGTATATTTAAAGGAATTTTTAAAACAGAAGAAAAGGAGTATGATTATGAAATACATTATAAGTATTTTATAGACGAGGGAAAGAACGTTTTATACAAAAGAGTAATGCATGTGTCAACAGGAGAAGACCCAGGACAAAAAGCAGAAATGCTGAAAAGATCTGGATTTAATGTAAAAGTAGATGAAAATGACATATATTTAAAATGCACTAAAGAAGAACACGAAAAATCAGCATCAAAATTTAGCAGCAATAAAGTCCTTAATCCAATGGCAAAGTACTTCTTTTTTGTTTGGGGAATAAAGTTTGTTGTATCCCTTCCAGAGATAATGTTTTTCTAAACAAGAAAAGAAATTAACTTCGGTAGAATAAATTATAAATATAACTATAAGCATAATAATTACCTAAGTAATTGTTAAACATTACTTAAAATGCGGATGTGGGATGCACAGTGAAAGGAAGTTTAAAGAAGAATATAGCAGGCTTTTTTGCAGCAGTATTCTTTTTTATACTAATAGCCTCAATACTTGTTTTCCCAGGAAATGCAATTGATTTAACACTTAACCCGGGAAGCCTTTCATTAGAAGATATATCCGCATATGAAGGAACTGAAATTAATTTTGATGATGTTAGCTTTACTGTAAAATATGACGATAGAAACTCAATAAGTGGTCTGGATTTTTCAATATATAACTCAGAAAACAACCAAGTCGCAGCATACGTAAATTTTGATATAAATGGAAATAAAAATACTCAACAAACATCAGGAGAATTCAACGTAACCGGGATGAGCGTTTCAGGAGGAGAACAAATAATTCATCCAGCACACGGATACAGTCCCGCAACGATAAGCTACAGCGATTTAGTTTATTCCTATGACATATCCTACATTGCATATGATATTGGCACTTTTTATGCAAAACTCATTGTCGACTCAACCTCTGAAACACATACCTCAGGAAAATCAGAAGAATTTACAATACTTCCACCAGACGACGGATTCTTATTTGATGTAGAACTAGAAGTAATACTCGACGATGTATATATAGGAGAAAACAACACAGCATTAATAGATCTTACAAACGTAGGAGAAACAGGTCTAGTAAATGCTAGCATAAAAAGAACACTTTATTTTGAAAACAAAACAGTCTGGTCAGTAACAGAAGGAATAAATATCTCAGGACACACCGCGTTTAATGCAACAATACCTACAGATGATTTAGAACCAGGAATGTACACTTATGAAGTAGTACATAGTTATGGAAACAACCAGACGGCGACCGCAACAGATGTATTTGTAGTAAAATCAAAATCAGGATCACAGCCCCCTACAAGCGATCCAATTGATGTTAAATTACCAGAGCCCTGGATTTTGATAATAATAATTGTAGTAATAATTATATTTTTGACAATATTCATACTATTTAGATTAGGTTATTTATATGTGGAGGATGTGCCTATCGCAAGATATATTGTAATATATAAAGAAATAAAGCAAACAAAAAGCAAAGAGATAAACAAGCTATTGAAAGGAAAAGACAACATTCTTGAAAATGTCAGCTATCTAAATCCAGTAAATGGCGTATACATGTTTGAAAACAAGCAAGATGCATACTACCTAGCAGAGATACTTGAAGAATACAATGCTAAATTCTATGTCGGCAAGATAAAAGTAAAAGAAGAAGACGATTTAGAAGAGCCTTTTACCGCTGAATAAACATTAAAAAATAATGTCTTTACCACTGCTCTTCATTTATCCATATGCTTTGTATGGACTGAAGAGAAACATTATAATTTGTACCTTTTTCATCTGTTAAAAACACTCTGTTTCCTGAAATTTTTTTGATTTTACAAAACAAACATTCATTCTTTATTTTTGATTTGTTTTTCTTTTCTACAACAACCCTACAAAGATGATCCTTGTATTCAGCAAGAGACTCGTCATTTAACTGCCCATACATTCCAAATTTGAAATCCCTCATTTTCACCACCTTTTATTTTAACAAAGCATGCTTTTTTTGCAAATATTTTATATGTTTAGAATATTGTATTTTGCTTTCCTTGGAAAATTTGTGTTTTCAGATCACGTGATACATCAGGAAACCACCTTTCAACTAGTCTTAGGATTTGGTCTTTATTTTCACCATTATAGTTTTTCATAAGTTCTATTTCTAATCCTACAACAGCGTTTTTAACATCGGCATAATGAAATCCGCCCTGACCTGTTTCTGGAAATAACCATTTTTTATTTTCCAAAGGATTTATTTCAGCTATCTCTTCCCTCATTTTTTTACACATCCCATCCATTTTTTAATTATTCACAATTTTTGTTATATTAATATTTTATCTAGATTTATTTTACTGCGTCCTGATTTTTTGTAACAATTTCTTTTATGTTTCCAAGAGAAATCAAAGAAGTTGCCTGGTTTGTTTCAAAAAGAATTTTTTCATTTGAAACATTTATAATTTTTCCTGTTAGAATAAAACCATCAGATTTTACTAGCCTAACATTTTTGTTTACGAAAAAGTCTAAACTCTCACATCCCATACCCAATCATCTCAGCTCTCATCCCAATACTCTAGTGAAGCATTACGAATGCATTACATTTGTAATATGTAATTAGGATATAAACATAACGGTTATTTACAAAAAGATAAAAAGAAGAAAAAGACTGAAAAAAGTCTTTTTTTATGGCTTCCAAATGGGGCTACCAAGTGGAAGAACTGTTTTTCCAGCCATTGTATTCAGAAGTATTGCTGTTGCTGCATAAAACGACAAAGCAGATGTTATAAACAAAAATACTCCTGCAAAAAAGGCAGGGGACCCTGAAAGATAGTGAGGGATCAAAACTATTACTGCTAAATCTACTGCAATAAGTATTGCAAACAATGCCTTATTTGTCATAAGCGATGCGACAGTTGCAATCAAACTGAAGAACAGTATTGCAATAAGACCATATGCATAGTGTGAAAATTCAACAGCTTCACCTTCTCCACCAAATATTGCTATTAGAAGAGTAATTGCAATCGAGTACATCGTCATTGCATATGTTCCAAAGACGGTTGCACCAAAGATATTATTTCTTTTAAAATCCATGAGGCATGCTATAAGTTGTGCGGTTGCTCCAAACATTAAAACCCATGGGATCATAAGTGATTTTGAACCAAATCCCTCTCCATGTGTTAAACCAAAATATCCTGCGCCAATTACAAGAGCTGCTACAGCAAGACCTAAAAGACCTAGTGCCGCCGGCTCTGCAACGCTTATTGATACTGGTTTTACCAATAATTTATCATTTGTTGATTTTTTTTCAGCCATATTTGTTAATCTCCGAAAGTTTTGCCTTGAATAAACTAGAGTATTAAAATGTTATTCCTTTATTTTAATAAAAAAAGTTATTTGATTTATTGGTTCATAAGCGATTTTAGTCTAACAGTTTCAAATTCTACATTATTTGATTTTAGTATCCTTGAAATACCATGAATATGGCCATCTCCCACGCAAGCTATAATGTTTTTATGATTCTGCCTTAAATTCATAATCTTTTTTGCCATGTATTCGTTTCTATCATCTAAAATAATTTTCTTAAGTATAGGATAAGATTCCTGCATTTTTTCCATACTTCTGTCAAAGTCCTTGTCAAGTCTTTCTAAATCTTTTTCTATTTTTTCCTCACGGGTAAAATACCATCCAAACAAAGTCAAAAATACTCCTAAAAAAGACAGTTTCATTTTTTCACTTGTCTTCAAAGAAGTCATAAGCTCTTCATACAAATACTGAAAGTCCATGTCAATGAGCTCGAAGGGAAGATCATTCTGCTGTGCATATTTTATCGCAGCAATCATCTCGTCACCAGGGTTCACACCATGTTTTTTTGCACTCTTTTCCTGATGTCTTAGAAATAATTTATACAAAATAGGAAGATTTTTTCTTTTTTTAAGATATTCTTCAAAATCTTTGCTTTTAACGTCCAATGTAGTAAATCTGTCTTTGTCAAGCTCAACACATATTAAATCTGGTTTTATATCGGCAAATAAAGTGTTAAGAGTAGAATTTAAATTAAATATGTGTCCTGTTCCAATTAAAGTAATCATTTTCTAAAATCACCCCTCAAGCTTTTGTTTTAGCAGGACTACAATGCCTAGCATGATACTTCCCCCTAGCAAGATTAAAAACTAGTGCATATAACAAGTAAGTTCCAATTTTAAAAAGTATTCCTGCAGGTAGAACAAAGAAATAAATTATGGTTGATACTCCATGTAAGAAACCTACAGTTGCACGAACATTATTACTTCCTTTCCTAAGTCCAAGCTTTACAGTACTCCAATCAATAAGACTAGGTGCTGCAAGAAGCCAAGATATCAAAAAAACAAGTAAGAAATTATCTGCATAAATGAATCCTAACCAAAAAGGAGATAAAAGGAAAAAACCGATCAGAAGACCAACCCAGTAACCAAAGCAGCGTGCGCAAGGATGGATTTCTTTTCCACGAAACTTCAAAGTTAAATAGTGATATCTATGATGCTCGATATACTTTAAAAGTATTTTAGGCACAGTTTCTTCTTCAATTATTACTATTGGAAATGCATCTTTTAATTTGTTCAAATTCATTATTTTTCCCCCTTACGTCTTTTAAAATTATTTTTTACGATAATGTTTTACTATACTTGCAAAAACCGATGCAACTCCAAGTACCGCAGTTGGACCGAAATGAACGCAAGTACACTCAATAAATCCTTCAGGCTCCGGCATAAACTTGTCTCACCTCCCCCGCCTGCTTAAAAAGATATTGACACCGACGGCATGTCAACAAACTATTTTCTTTTTTCAATTAAAAATTCACCTCTTCTTACTATAACACTTTGTGCTCACTCGATATATAATATTTATAGAACAGAAATCCTGAAACAAAAAAATAAAAAAGGGAAAAAATCCCCCAAAGATTTTATTTATATTTTATTGTGGTTTTACTTGAAAAAGCGTTTAAAAACACTTAAAACCACTGAGAGAGCACCTAGTACCCCACAGACTTGACAGTTCAAAAATTGTGGCTCTGGCATATTTAATTCACCTCCCCCGTCTGTCTTCTTGGAGAAGAAGCGGTGTAAAAAACAAGACAATGACACCGACGGCGCACCATTGTATTCTCTTTATATTTCATTGTAAAAATTCACCTCTTCTTAATGTAGTATTTTGTTCTCACTCGATATATAATATTTATAGAACAGAAATCCAAAGAGAAAAATTATTTTAAATGATGCTTTACAATACTCAAAATTAGTGAAATAAAAGCAGGTGGCATAAACGGACAGTGAAACTCACAGTATTTCGGTTTTTCCATGTTTTTAATCACCTCCTTTGATTTGTTTTTTAATCAAAATCAAATAAGACTCATAATATTCAGACATTTTTCTCTAAGATGAATCATTAAATATTTAAGGGTTTTAGAACAATATTCCTGGAAGATATAGTTCAATTTATAGCAAAATTTGACAAAAAAAGCATATTATAAAACAAATTGATTGCGGAATAATTTACAATATTTTAATACTAGATCAGAAATTTTTGAGGGGTTTTTTAGTTTATATTTTACATGATTTCCACATGCAGATTCCTCTATCATGTCAAGTTCTATTAGTTTGTCAATATGATATGAAACTGTTGTAGGATGCCTGTTTAGATATTCTCCAAGCTTTGTCTGAGATGCATCTGGATCTAAAAACAATAGAAGGATTATCCTATAGGGTATTTCCTGCCTGATAAGATTTATCAATTTTTTTTCATTTTCACCTACCATGTTTTTAACATAATATCGACTGTACTTTCCATTTTGTTTCTGAATTACATATCCATCATGTATCAGACATTTTAAATGATAATTGAGTGTGCTTTTTGGAATGTTCATCTTTCTTGATATAGCACACATGTGAAGTCCAGGGTTTTTAAGAATAAATTCATAGATACTTGTTCTAACATCATTTTCAAATATACCCCCTTTCTCCATAACGGATCAACTCCTAATTATTTCTGTAGTTTCTTGTATTTATAATATGTGACACAAATAACATAAAATTTATTATTTTAACATAAATAACAATATTTTAGCATATATAACAAATAAACTCAAAAATGTGAAATATTTGAAAAAAATACAATATTTGAGACAAATATTTATATATTAGAAGGAGTAATAAGCTTGCATGGATAACAAATCAGATACCGTTAAAAAATTTTTAGATTACCATCCTTGCATAAGAAGAAACTTAGAAAAGGGGCTCATAAACACAAGGGCGCTTGCAAGACACATAAAAAAAGAAAAAAACATAGACACAAAAATAGACGCAATAATCAGCGCCATAAGAAGATACAATACAAAACCACACGTAGATATGATGAAAAATTCACTAAATATGCTTAAAAAAGCACCAATATCTACAAAAGGCGCACTTGCAAACGTTGCAATAAAAAAAGATGAGGAAAACCAAGAAAAGCTATCAAGATTGTTTTCAATAGTAGACTACTCTTCAGGTGACGTACTAAGAATAAGTCAAGCAGACGGGAGAATGAAAATATTAATAGATAAAAAAAATCTCCCGAAAATAGAAAAACTATTCTCAAACAAAAAAATCCTATCAATAGACGAAGAGCTTGCAGAAATCAACATACATTTTCCTTCAGAAGCTGCAAAAAAAGTAGGAATAATAGGAATTATTGCAAATGAACTTGCAATAAATAGTGTAAACGTTTTAGAAATAATAAGCTGTGCACCAGAAATACTATTTTTCGTACATGAAAAAGATCTTACCACCGCACATCAAGTAATATACAGACTATGCCACTAAAAAAAGAAGAATTAGGTTAAAGGTACATCTTTTCTAAGATCATCCTTCATCTTTTTACCCGTCTTTTTTTCCCATTCCTTAATTGGAATAGAATACTTCTCACGAATCTTATCACCAATTCCAAGACCGTTATAAGCACAGAAGGGGACTATTCCTTCTTTTGTTGCATAGTGAATTACACATCGCTCTAAACGATCTACATTTAAGTTAAATGCATCCTGGAACCACATACTGCCAACAAAAAGTGATTTGTAATGAAAACCACGAAGGCCATCATAGCTTCCACCAATTGCTGCATCTTTTAGAATCTTTTTAAGATTGAAACCAGCAGGTGCTTTATCATAATCTACAAAATCATCGATATGTTTTAAGAACGCTGATGCGACTCTAAGTTTTTTAAGAGGCCCTTTAATTCCGCTTTCATTATCTATAAAATTGAGTAGCCCTTCAACATCTATGAAACGAGTCACAGGTATTACTTTTCCATCTTCGTAAAACAAATATGTTGCACCGCCACAACCAGGATGGGCAGTAAACTCCACCTGTGTTTTTCCTTTAAGCATCTCAATAAGCTTTGACACAGGGAAAACAAAAGGCACAGGATAAAAATCATCTCTGCTTATATCGCCACTAAACTCTTTTTCTATCTCTGCCATCATACTGACATAGTCAACACGTTGTTTCTCACGTTTTTCATCTCTGAGTTTTGTAACACGACCGCAGAAACTAATGGGTTGGAAGTTTACACCTCTTATTATATCCATGTTTTCAAGTGCAAAACGAACAATTTTACCGGTTTCATGAAGGTTTTTATCACCAATGAGCACTGGTACAAGAACACATTTGAGGTTTGCCTTTCTCAAATTCTCAATTGCCTTTTTATTTTTATCAATCCAAGGATTTGTCTTTTTTGTAACACCATCAAAGCTCATGTAAATTGTGTTTACATGGGCATCTTTTAACTGTTGACAATACTCAACACTATCTGCAAGCTTAATTGCGTTTGTATTTACCTGTATATGTGAAAAACCCAAATCATATGCATCATTTACGATATCAAGCAAATCCTCTCTAATCGTTGGCTCTCCACCTGTAATTTGAATTGCTTTTGAACCCATTGGACGCTCATTTCGAGCCATTACCATAAGTTCTCTTAGTTCTTCACGGGTTGGCTCATATACTTTTCCTGATGCCCCTGCATTCATAAAGCAATAGCTGCAACGAAGATTACATCTGTTTGTAACAAGAAGATTTGTAAGAACGCTTTGAGACTTGTGAAGATCATAAAGAGCTGGTTCATCAAAAACCTTGGTTTTTACATCCGGTGACTCTATACCATCTACTTTGTATTTAATCCATTTTTTATACAGTTTTGCATCTGAAAAGTAGATATCTTTGAACTCACCATGTTTATCACACTTTTTATAGATGTAAACCTTGCCATCTTCTTCTACAATCTTTGCATCAATTTTGTTAAACTTTCCTTCCTGATAACATGCAGGACATACCGAACTTGTTTTTTCCAATTCTTTCATAAGGCCATCCAACCTTTGAAGCTAGTTTTTAATTTGGGAGGTCATAATAAATTAATCTATTTAGCTATTTCTATTAAATCGTGGAATAGTTTTAAATTATATGATTTTAT
>CAZQXW010000062.1:0-10768 GCA_964597365.1 uncultured Thermoplasmatales archaeon
CATTTATGATTTTTATCTTATCTGCAATGTATATACTCAAAGAATTCACCTCAAACATTTACCCCTAAATATGGTTTAAGGTTATAAATATAATCCGATTCAATACTTGCTAAAAGACGCAATCATTTAACTTTCTAATTAAGAAAATAATACTTTAAGGAAGGCCTTGTAATCAAGAATATAATTAACAAATCGGTCAATATCATACATATCGTTGTGATAGTTCCCATTATTGAGAATTCAAAAGGATAACTAAAAAGTGTCACAAAGTAAGCACTAGTCATAACTAAGAATGCAAACAGTACGAAAGTTGATAAAATAAGTGAAGTCGTATATGCCCATTTTTGTTTTATAAAAAGCCCTATTCCTAAAATAGAGAAGGTTATTGCTCCTCCGATAAATAATATTGCGCCTATTAAAAACACCCAGTAGAGCATAGATTGAAAGTTACCGAGTAATTCATCATTCCATGATGGAACTTGAACAAACATGCTCAATGCAACTGATCCCCATATTAAAAAAATCGTAATCGCTATAAAAAAAGAAAAAAGCAATATATAAAGAAGGTTAGGTCTTTTCTGCATCATTACACATCTTATTTATAACTAGATTATAAACTTAAGTTTTGTTTTTATCATTTTCTATAATTTTTATTGCTGATTTTATTTTTATCTAATCCTTGCAAAAAGATCAACCACTGAGGGAGACCCGCTCATGATTAATTCTTTAAAAACTCTTGTTTTTTCTTTTGTATCTTTTTCATTTTCAACTTTTAAAACAAAACCCATCACGGTTATGTTTTCACCCTTTTTGTTTGTAATTTTTCCACAGTCGTAGAATTTGATATACTCGCCGTTTTTATGCCTAATCCTGTATAAGACTTCATACAAGTCTTTTTTACCATCAAGATGCTCTTGCATTGCAACCATCGCTTTATCATGGTCTTCTGGATGGACTATGTTAGTAAAATCAGTATAACTTTTGAAATTTTCTTCAGGATAACCAAGCATTTTTGCTTTTGCGTCGCCAAAAATCACATCGCCTGAAGGCAAATCCATCTGCCACCATGTAGCTTTTCCTTCAAGTATTGCCTCATCAAATTTTTCTAAATTATTAGTTATATAACCACCTTCTAAATCATTTTATGCGGATACCGGGATTTGAACCCGAGCAAATAGCTTGGGAAGCTATTATCATACCACTAGATCATATCCGCGTGATTTGAGAAAATGCATAATTCTTTTATTTTTTAAACCTGTCGTACTTTTAAAAAATGAGTTTTTCCTAAGACGTCTGTCTTAGGAAGATAGATGGATTACAAGATTCACAGGCAGGAATTTCAGTAATCATGTAACTTTCGTTTATTAGATAAATAACATTAATTCCAAGACCTCTAAAATCAATTCCCTTTATTATGAAATCAGTTTCTTTGTAAGGTTTTTCAATTTTATTTTTAATTATTTTTCCTTGTACAGGAAGCCCAAATTCAAACTGTATTTCTATATTGCCCTCATCTTGAACTATTGTTACGTTTTCCTGCATTGTTAAATTTCCTTCCCAGTTATAATGCTTAAGTGTCCAGTTACCTGATAAATTTGGGTAATTGTCTATTGATTCAAGTTTTTCAATTGTAATGTTTAATCCATCGACATAATAAGTCCTTGTGGTTTCCCACGAACCCCACACTCCAATATTTATGTAAATTTCACCATTATCCTCTGTCTCAACTATATATTCAAATTCCTTGTCAAGCCATACAAATCCTTCCTCTTCAGTATGGTGGCCAGTATCCCCCTCGTAATTTAAATCGTCTCTACCGGAAAAGCTTGTTCCTAGAGCTGTTGTTATAATATTAAATAGGTTCAAATCACCAAAGTCAGAAGTTGCAAAATTGTAAGATATTTTTACTTCATAAATTGCGTTTGGATCAACATTGTATGTTTTCCCCATCCAGATCTTACCTGCATCGTTAAAGTTTTCAAGATAAAATTTTACAGAATAATTCCCATGAGTTGACATATTATCTGATCTTTCGACAGACCAATTTATAGGTGGATTATCAAGATCGGTGCCGTTTATTTCCCAACCCTGCATATCACTTTCAAATGAGTAAAAACCTTCAGGAATATTCTCCTCTTCCTTATTGTCTTCTATACAACCTGTTAAAAAAACTGTTGCAAACATAAGTCCTATTGCTCCACAAACTATGCATTTATACAGTTTACTTTTTGTTTTTTCATGCATTTTTTTATACCTCTAAATCCTGCATTGTATTATATAGCTTATAAAACTATTCAGCAAGTTCGGAAAACACCAAACAAAGATATTTTTATAAAAACTCTAATTCGATTTATAAAGGAAGTGTAAAATAAAAAGTAGAACCTTTATCTATACCCTTGCTTTCAGCCCATATTCTCCCGTTATGTTTTTCAACTATTCTCTTGCAAATTGAAAGTCCCAGACCACTACTTTCAAGTTCGTGCCGGGAATCATCTGTTTTGTAAAACTCATCAAATATATGCTCCATCTGTTCTTCTGTAAGTCCAATGCCCGTATCCTTTACAGACACCTTTACAAAATCTTTTCCTTTTTCAGATCCAATAACTATCTTTCCATTAGAATTAGTATATTTTGTGGCATTTGTAAGGAGATTATCTATTAGTTCTGTGAACTCTATTCTATCAACATTTACAGTTATATTTTTATCAACATTGTTTTCAATTTTCAATTCTTTTTCGTCAAAGATGTATTTTTTGTTTTTAATTATTCTATCAACTGACTCAAAAAGACATATTTCCTCTAAATTAAGCTTAAAATTTGGTGAATTCAATCTCTCAAATTTCAAGGTTTTAATAACTAGCTCACGCATATAATCCAAATTTCTCTCGACCACTTCTAAAAGCTCTTTTCTTTTCGGATCTGTTTCCTCATCTTTTAGAATTGGAACTAAAGCAACAAGAGGCGTTAAAGGACTTTTAAGATCGTGACCTAATTGCCCTATGAAATCTATTTTATGTTGCAGTAATTTTTTAATTTCAACAGTTCTATCAGCTACTTTCTTTTCAAGATCTTGATTCAGAATCTTCAACTCTTTTTGTGCCTCAGTTAGTTCTTTGTTAGTAAGTTTTAACTCTTCGTTTATATTCCTTATTTTTTCCGCGTTTTTCCTTCTTTCTTCGTCTGCTTTTCTTCTTTCAGTGATATCTCTTACTATGCAAAGAATTCCTTCTTTTCTACCTCTTTTTTTAACAGAGCAGACACTAACTTCGATTGGAATTCTACTTCCATCTCCATGCTTAATTTCTGTTTCAAATAACGAATAATTTTTCCCAGAGAGTACATTTCTCATCATATTTGTAAACAAGGGAAGACTTTTTGTTTCAAACATGCCAAGTTCTGTAAAATTTTTCCCGATTAGATCTTCTTTTTCACGTCCAAACGTCTCGATTATACTTTTGTTTATATTTAGAATATTTCCGTATCTATCTAAATAGACTATTACATCACTTGCATTTTCAAATATCGTTCTATATTTTTCTTCGCTTTCTTTTAAAGCAAGTTCTACTTCTTTTCTAGCAGTGATATCTCTTATACTTCCCTGTATGCTAAGTTTCTTTTTTTTACCTAAAAGTTCTACTCCATGAAGTGTCAATTTACAGTTAATTTCTACAGGAACTTCTGTGCCATTTTTCTTTTTAATATTTGTTTCAAAGCTGCTTACTTCTGTTTTTCCTTTTTCTAAAAAGAATGTGTTGTATATTTTTTTCCAATCTCTTTTTGGGATGATTTTAAAAAGTTTTTTCCCAACGATTTCTTCAGGGGCAAAACCTGCGATCTTATTTACTGCCGCATTTGCAAAAGTTATTCTACCTCGTGTGTCTGTTTGAAATATTATATCATTTACATTGCTGAACAAATCTCTTTTACCAAGAGCAATTGCTGTATCAGAAAGCATGTCAAAATATTTAGCAAGTGAATCAAATTTATCTCCACTTTCAATTAGTTTTTCTTCATACTCTTTAATCTGTGAGACATTTTCGCCTATAATTATCAAATCTGTTAAATTATTATCTTCATAAACCGGGTAGAAACTAAAATTTATTAACAATTTGTTGTTTTCTTCCCATAGTTCAGTTACGAAACTATTATTCTTTCTATCCCCTGATATAATGTTTTCAAATATATCTTGAATCTCAAACGGTTTTTTATCATGATTTTGCTTAAATAAATCCCAGAATTTTTCTCCTTTGTTTTTGAAAAACTGTTTTCCTGCATGATTTATATCTATTATATCCCCGTTTTTATTTACTTGTAAAACAATTTCCTCAGAAGGTTTTACCAAAGATTTAGTCTCGTCTTCAAATTCTTTTAAAACAGAAAGGATTGGCCCTGCTTCACCTTTTATTTTTATTTCATTTTCTTGTTCTTTTTCTATTGTTTCTGTCTCTGAAAAATAGTAACTACTAGGTTTTTGATTCATTATTTTCTGAAATTCTTCTTTTCTCAACTCTTTTACAATCTCAGGCAATTCTTCCTTAGACATTACATCCCATCTACTATTTATCCAATAAATGTAAGAAACAATCTATTTAAAAGACTAACGCAGTTTTTTTATAAGTTTTTAAATCGTATATGTACGTATTTTGCAGCGTTTAAAAAATCACACATATCCATCTTTCTTTTCATGCTTTTTTGCATGTACGTCTCTCTTTGTATCTTACTATAATACGAGTATTCTTCAACAAGTTCGATTCTTTCATCCCAACTTGCTATTTTCTCTGCATTTCTAACAGACCATTTCATAGGAGCACCTGTATTGCCTGCTTTTCTAACCATTCTATTTGAAAGGATTTTTCCAAGCTTTGAAACTATGTCAAATATGTGTTCTCCGCCAGGAAATCTTTGGGCCATATTGCAAAATAATTCTCTCATTTGCTCTTCTCTAAAGTAATGATATACTCCCCCGGCCGTAAAGAAGATCCCATTCTTTGGATTAAATTCTATTTTATCAAACCAATTGAAATCAAGTACAGAGCTTGATATAAAACGCATTCTGTTTGTTTGCCTCATCAGTTTACTGCGTAGATTTATTACCTCAGGTAAATCTAAATCATACCATAATATCTCGCCGTTATCTACCCTTGAAAAAGTAGTGTCTAAACCTGCCCCGATGTTTACTATTGTTGCATTTGGTTGTTTCTCAATATATTCACATATTGCATCATCTAAACTTTTAGCACGAAAAATATATGAAAGCGCTCCATCATCGTCATATCCTGAGCTTATTTTATTCCAGTCATAATCTAGTTTTTTGATAAACTCAAGTGCTTTATGATCCTCTATTACTGGATTTGGCTTTATGCTCTCGATAGCTCTACCCCACAGAGGTAAAACAAGAGTTTCTTGTATCCCATCCAAACTTATCTGGATTTTTTCGTTTTTATTAAAAAGTTCATCCATCTTAAGAGTATGTTATGTGATATTTCTTCATAATTCTTATGCAAAGCTAATTTAGACAAAATATTTATCCTTTAATTACATTTTTTATTGCATTGATGGGATGAACAAAACTAACAATAATGATTCTGATTTCAAAGTAGCAGTTGTTTCAACTTCTGTTATGAACCCTGCAAAAGCCGGAAGGATCCTTGCAGAAGAAATTGTTGAAAAAATAGGTAAACCTGATTTTTTAATGCTTTTTGCAACTATTCACTATGAAGATCATGGTGGTTTTAAACCGATTTTAGACTCTATCTACGATGTAATTTCACAGGATACTTTGCTAATTGGTGGAAATGCAAGCGGATTTGTAACTTCTGAAGGCTGTATCGTCAAAGGAGCAGCTGCTTTTGCCATTTCATATCCAAACATGGATATAACATTAGGGATAGGCAGAAAAACTAAAAGGAATCCTGGGAAAGCTGCTAAAAATTGTTCAGATATGATAAGAAAAAAGTTAAAAAACAAATACAAAAACAAATTTTTATTATGTAATATTTCAGGTGTTGCCTTTCCAAAAGTTTCAGGCAAAGGAAATGTCCCCATTATAAAATCAAGAATAATTGCAAGAATAGTAATGCCTTTTCTTAAATTCTCAGAAAAGGTTTTTCAGAAAGGATTTGGAAGAGAGCAGGAAGTTCTTGAAGAACTTGTAAAACATTTGTCTGATTTTCATATACTGCATGGTTCGTCTGCCACAGGCCCTGTTGCATCTAACTATCAATTCATAAACAGCGAGGTTACTACAAACTCGGTAATTTGCCTTGCAATAGAAACGGATATGCCATTTAAATTAGATTTTACACATGGAGAAGAAAAACTTGGCGTAAAATTTAAGATAACAAAAATAAGCAAAGACCGACTTGTTATAAAAGAGCTTAACAATAAGCCCGCATTTCCAGAATTTCTAAGAATTATAGAAAAACTTGAAAGTTCGATAGACCCTGAAGTTTTGCTTACTAATCTTATCCAGCTGCCCATTGGTTTTTATAAAAATGAAAGGGAATTATTAAGACCTCTTGGAATCGTTCTTGGTAATTCTATTGGTAGCCTTTGCAAAGTTGAAAAAGATGATATTTTTGTAGGATATCTAAATGCAGATAAACTTGTAAGTTCGACTAATGATGTTTTAAAATCTGATAAACCCGTTTTTTCTTTTATGATTTCTTCATCAATTAGGCAGGCTATACTATCCTACAAGATTTTTGAGATACAAAAAAACCTAAAAAAACATTTTCAAAACATCCCGTTCCTCATGATTTATACAGTTGGAGAAGGCATATATATCCCAGATGAAGATTTATACTATCTAAACAATTCCCTTATATCTGCAACTTTTGAAGAAAAATAAAAAAGAGGAATTTTAAACTTATATCTCCTCAAGTATTTTTAGCACAAAATCATATGTCTGCTCGACTGTTTTTATATGTACTTTTTCTTCTGGGCTATGTGGATATTTTAGCGTAGGTCCAATACTTATCATATCCATTCCAGGGTATTTTTCACCAATTATTCCACACTCAAGTCCTGCATGTATCGCTTCTACTTTTGCTTCCTTTCCAAACATATCCTTGAATATTTTTTTCGAGACCTTTAGGATATTTGATTCAAGATCTGGTTTCCATCCAGGGTATGGCTCGTCCTCTTCGACTTTTGCACCTGAAAGCTCAGCTATGGCTCTAATTCTATCACGAAAATCTTGAAGAGCGGATTTTATACTGCTGCGGCTGCTCATACCAATAGCTACGTTTTTGTCTTTTATTTCAACAGTTGCAAGGTTTGTTGAAGTGTCAACAAGCTCTGGTATATCGTAGTTCATTTTATCAACTCCGTGCGGAAGACCATGAAGTAAATCAAGCAATCTGTCCTGAGAATCATCAGTCATAGTAGTTTTCAACCCATCTATGCTCTCTACATCTACTTTGAGCCCAGGATCTATTGGTTTTATCTCACTAAGAATGTTTTTTTCCTCTTCTTTAAGAGTTGATACAAATTTATCTTTGTCCTTTTTGTCAACTACAACTTTTGCATATGCTTCACGTGGAATTGCGTTGTGTTTGTCTCCACCTTTTATTTCAGATATGTAGAATTTATAGTTGTCCTTTGTTTTCCAAAGCATTCTACTCAAGATTTTTACAGCATTTCCACGCTGCTCATGAATATCAACTCCAGAATGACCTCCACGAAGACCAGATACTTTTACCATAACGCTATCCATTGTTCCATTTACTGGCTGAGTTTTGAACGGAAGCCTTATCTGAGAGTCTCCACCACCAGCGCAGCCAACAGTTAACACTCCAAAGTCTTCGCTGTCTAAGTTAAGCATTACTTTTCCCTTAAGCAGTTTATCTGACATTGCAAAAGCACCGGTAAGACCAGTCTCTTCATCAACTGTAAAAAGTGCTTCAATTGGCCCATGTTTCAAACTTTTGTCTTCAAGTATTGCAAGGCTCATCGCAAGACCAATTCCATCATCTGCACCAAGTGTTGTTCCAACTGCTGTTAAAAAATCACCCTCGATTTTTAATTGAATCGGATCTTTTGAAAAATCAAAATCAACATCAGAATTTTTTTCACAAACCATATCCATATGGCCTTGTAATATAACACCAGTTTTTCCTTGCATTCCGCTGGTTGCATCTTTTCTAATCACTATGTTTCCAACTTTATCTTCTTCATAATCAAGATTTTGTTCTTTTGCAAAATCAACAACATATTTTCTTATTTTTTCTTCATGTTTGGAGCAACGTGGGATCTTTCTAATCTCATCAAAATGTTTCCAAACAAGTTTTGGTTCAAGATTATCAATAACTGACATATATTTACCTCCCTAAACAAACGCAGAGACAGGTAATATTAACCCTGCTTAAAAGATTTCCCACGAAATCCTTTAAATAATACTGCTTCTATTAACCAAAAAAACGAATTATTCGGAGGCAATGATTTTTATGGACTGGGGAATGAAAAACAGAATGAACAAGATAATAAACCCAAAAGACGGACATACTGTAATGCTTGCAGTTGACCATGGATATTTCATGGGACCTACAACGGGTCTTGAAAACATTAAAACCATGAGCAAACCACTTTTGAAATATGCAGATACACTTATGCTTACACGTGGAGCACTTAGAAGTTATATCGATCCAAAAGAAAAAAAGCCCATAGTTTTACGTGTTTCTGGCGGTACAAGTATTCTTAACAAAGATAATCTTCTTCATGAAGGAATATCTGTAGATATAGAAGATGCAATAAGACTAAATGTTGCAGGTGTTGCTTTTTCAATTTTAGTGGGTCAGCCATTTGAGCGAGACACAATACTTGGCATGACTGAGTACATCGATAAATGTGAGAGATATGGTATACCACTTCTAGCTGTCACAGCCGTTGGAAAAGGCCTTGGAAAAGACGCAAGATATCTTTCACTTGCAAGTAGAATGGCAGCAGAACTAGGTGCACATATTGTAAAAACATATTATTGCGAAGATTTTCACAAAGTCGTAGATACCTGCCCTGTGCCAATTGTTATTGCAGGGGGCAAAAAAATACCTGAAAAAGACTCTCTTCAGATGGCATATGATGCAATTCAAGCAGGAGCCATTGGTGTTGACATGGGAAGAAACGTATTTCAAAGTGAAAATCCCGTGGGAATGATAAAAGCAGTAAATGCAATAGTTCACAAGAAATACACAGTAAAAGAAGCTTATGACTTATTTAAGCAAACTAAGAAATAGGTTTAAATAAAAGGCGTTGTTAACGCCCTTATACAATAAAAGTGAGGTAAAAAAAGATGTTGATGTGGATATTATTAGCCGTTTTAGTAATAATTATAGTGCTATTCATAGCGATTTATTTCAGTTATTTCAACAAAATAATTCGCATGGAGAACAGAATAGACAATAGCTGGTCACAGATAGATGTACAACTCAAGAGACGGACGGATTTAATACCAAATCTCATGGAAACTGTAAAAGGATACATGAAACATGAGAAAGAAACTCTTGAAAACGTTACAAAAGCCCGCTCTGCTTTAATGAATGCAAAAACACCGCAGGAAAACATAGATGCAGACAATATGCTTACTGGAGCACTTAAATCACTATTTGCTGTTGCAGAAAACTATCCAGATCTTAAGGCAAATCAAAACTTTTTAAACTTACAAGATGAGCTTACAAACACAGAAAACAAGGTAGCGTACGCAAGACAACACTTCAATGACTCAGTACTTGCATATAACAACACAATAGAGACATTTCCAGGACTATGGTTTGCAAAAAGAATGGGTAAAAAAACCCGCGATATGATACAAATACCAGAGGCAGAAAAAGCTGTGCCAAAGGTAAAATTCTAAACTTTTTCCTTTTTTGATTTCTATGGAAAAGAAAATACTTGTAGAGGACCATATTCGAAGAAACAAAAGAAACACTGTAATAGTCTGTACTCTAATGGCATTTCTATTCATCGGAGTAGTTTTTGCTGTAGGATACATATTCTATCCTGCAAATCCAATAATTCCACTTATTTTTGCAATACCAATCGCGCTTGTATATGTAGGAGTAACTTATTCTTTCTCGGTTCAATCGGTTCTTTCTGCTGCAAAAGCAAGACCTGCGAATCCTCAAAATCGTGAAGAAAAATTACTTATCCATCGCGTAGAAGAAATGAGTATTGCCTCAGGTCTCCCTATACCAAAAGTATACGTCCAGGACTCAGAGTTCATAAATGCGTTTGCAACAGGAAAAAACCCTGAAAAATCTGTTATATGTGTGACAACTGGTGCACTTAGAAAACTAAACCAGGAAGAACTTGGTGGAGTAATCTCTCATGAAATGAGCCATATCAAAAACTATGATATAAGGATTGCAACAGTTACAATCGGGGTTGTTGGTGCTATTGCTCTTCTCTCAGAGATACTTTTCTATTCAATGTTCTGGGGTGGAGCAGGACGCGGGCGTGGAAGAAATGATGGAAACTGGATAATGATAGTTTTAGCAATTGTTTTTGTAATACTTGCACCAATATTTGCAAGGCTTACTTATCTTGCGATATCGAGAAGAAGAGAGTATCTTGCAGACTCAACTGGGGCATATATGTCAAGAAACCCAGAGGGGCTTGCCAAAGCACTTGAGAAAATAAAAACAGATCATCCAAAAGGAAAACCAAAAGGCTCAAAGACTGTGGCACCGCTATATATTTCAAATCCTTTCAAAAGCATTACAAAAAGCTCTGCATGGTCTACACATCCACCACTTGATGAGAGAATAAAAAG
>CAZQXW010000063.1:0-10761 GCA_964597365.1 uncultured Thermoplasmatales archaeon
ACTGCGATGATTTTAGTTTTGCATTGATGGGTTCCATTAGTAATCCTGATTGGGGGTCATTAGCATTTGGTATTCTTTGGACTGAAGTCCCAGGAGGAGCTCATGCAGTTAATTGTTTCATTAGTGATAGTAATAAAATATATATAATAGAACCTCAAAATGATAAGATATTTAAATGTCCAAATGATTGGAAACCATTTCTTATTATAATGTGATGTTATGAGAAGACCTATTCTAAATGCAATAGAAGAAAGAAGAAAGCGTATTAGGAAAAAAAAGAAATATCTATATAATTTAATGAAAGATAGACAGATGAATAAATATCAGAATAGAAATGAAGCATTAAAAATAATTAAGGAAATAGCTTATGATGAAAATAAATTAGAAATTGAAGTTTCAGGAGCAAATCAGAATGAACCATTTGGATGGCCTCCTGGTACAGTCAGAGGAATAATAACTATATGTGTTACCCTAACATTTCTTATAATATTAATGTGGGATTTTATAAGAGGAGTTGGACTTATACCTATTAATTGGTTTTTAGGTATAGTTGGTGCTGTTATTCTTAGTTATTTTTATAGTAGATATAAATCTATGATGTAGTATGTATAAATACAAAGATAGGAATTGGTTAAAGAAGAAATATGTAGATGAAAGACTTTCATATTCAAAAATCGCAGAACTAGCTGGTGTATCAACATCAACAATTCAAAAATATATACATCGATATAATATCCCAATTAGGGATTATAGTGATTGTCATAAAGAAAATCTAAATGGAGAATGGAATAACTTAGAGATAAATAACAAAACTCTACTAAAAAAAGAATACGTTGATAGGTATTTGACATATAGAGACATAGCAGAAAAATATAATACTAGCATAAGAACTGTAGCAAGATATATTAAAAAATTTAATATTAAACCAAGAAAATTATCGGATTATGAAATAACATCAAATAGAAAGAATGATGAAAATTATATATGTCCAATTTGTGGTGGGAAAAAATCATATGGTTCATTAAAATGTAGTAAATGTTATTTAACTAACTTGAAAGGATCAAATAACCCAAATTATAAAGCATCATCTTCATTAAAACGATTAGTTAGAGGGTACATTAAAAGAGTGTGGAGACCAAAGGTTTTTGAAAAGGATAGATATATTTGCCAAAGATGTAAGAAATATTTACCTGGTAATTTACAAGCTCATCATATAAAGAGATTCTCAGTTATTTTTGAAGAAATATTAAAAGAGAATAATCATTTAAACCCTCAAGATGAGAAGGATAAATTAAAATTATATAAAATAATGATTACTGATAATGAATTAAATTCTATTAATAATGGCTTAACATTATGTGAGAAATGTCATAGAAAAGTTCATTATGGAAAAAGAAAAGATATTTGCGATATAGATTGTGATTTGTATATATATGATGCTAAAATCATTGATGTATATGATTGCGATACTGTGACTGCTAAAATATCATTGGGATTTGATATTTATAAGACTGCAAAGATAAGGTTGTATGGAATTAATTGTCCTGAGATAAGAACAAAAAATAAAATTGAAAAGGAAGTAGGATATGAGTCAAGAGATTTCCTAAGAGATTTAATATTAGAAAAAGATGTAGAATTGCACACATATAAAGATGGAAAGTATGGAAGAATTCTAGCTGATATATATTTGGATGGAATATTAATAAATGATAAACTAATTGAATGTGGATATGCTCATCCTTACTTCGGTGGGAAAAGAGAATCTTGGTTTAGTTAAAATCTACATATTTCGGTCTATTTTCAAAATCCTTACGCAAGAATAAATATATTAGTTTACAATATGTTCTAAATGTCCTCGAGGATGCCCGGAAACGGCCCTCTCGCTTGAGATCTATTTTTACGAAGGGTAACATACCAGTGAAATATTAAAGTGGCTTAGAATCGATTCTAGGGCCCTTTAAATTGATTTTAGGTTTAGAGTATCAAAACCAACTTTTGGAAACATATCCAGATTACTTTTTTTAGAAAGATTATAGATTTTAATATTTTTTTTATTGATTATTGTAGAGAGATGTCTCCATGACTCTATCATATTTTTCATATCTGGAGTATCATAAGTTCTTGGTTGGAATTGTTTTGGTATATTAGTACAGTTATAAAAGTATGCATCACTGTCATAGGAAGTACAGTCACATCCAATTAGATACATATTCTTAAATCCCATCCATTGAGCTAAAGCAAATGAGAAGGTTATTACTACACTATTACCAAAAGTTACTTCTTTTGTTATATCCCACTCAAAATCACCTTCATATATTTTTCTATTATTATTCCAATTGATATAAAATGTTCTTCCTAATGGGAGATATTCTTCTATCTCATTTAATAATCTAAAAGTTGACCTATAGAAGTATAATGCTTTTTTATTCTGTAATAGTCGATTTAACTTCCATTGGTTAAATCTTCCTGAAATATAAGAGGCTTGATTTGCTTCCGAAAAGAATACATTAGTTAAGTCTTTCCATATAGGATGCATATGAAAATCATTACAAACAAATATATACTTATCTTTTATTTTTGAAAAATCTATATCATTAACAGAAGGACCATTTCCAACAAGGAAACATGTTTCTCCATTATATTTGTCCTTAAGATCTAGTAATCTTTTATCAAATGTTAATGTCATTATGAATATATTCCTTCTATATAAGGGATCTCAAATAACTTAGAGTGAAACGTTAGATTATTATTTCTAGGGTCATGTCCATACATTAACCCTCCTTTCTCATTTCTTTCTCCCATTAATTCTCCGTGGTCTGATGTTATTACAACCTTTGTTGGTTTCCTCAATTCAAACTTATCTAAGAATTTACCAAATTGTTTATCTACATACTCTACAGCTTTAATTTGTGACTCGAACTGTTTTTTAGGGTCACTAATGTGTTTTTTCCCATTCCATATAGGAGGATGAGTTTCCATAAATAATGTAGATATATTATAAGGCTTATCTCCTTTTTCTTTTATATCTTTTATTATATCATTAAATATATTACTACATGTAGGTTTATCTAATGGATATTCTGTTGTTCTTATTATATCATATCTTGACATCAAAGGTTTTAATTCATCTATAATAGGATTAGGTGAATAGAAACCAAACCAATAATTCCCATGATTCTTAATAAACCGTTCAAATCCATATCTTCCTTTTCTTACTGTGTAACTATCATCATAATAACCAAGTGGAACACATCCATAAAGATATGATGGAATTGATGCAACAGTCCAACAAGCAGGAGAGTAAGCTTTAGAAACTCCTCCTATTTTTCTAAAATTAGGTATCTTAGCATTAATAAAAGTATCAAACCTACAAGCATCCAGTATTATGAATAATAAATCTCCTTCTATTTTATTATTCATTATATGTCTCCATATCATTTAAAGACTTATCATCTATAAATAAGTCATAGTATGGTTTATCTAATCTTAATTTATGATATTTAACTCCCCACACTTCTAATTGTTTTTCTGTAAAGACTCTCCAATCTATAGTACTAGTAGAACCTCTTGCTGTCCAAAGAATAATAGAGTGACCATTGTCATATAGTTTATTTATTTTATCAATATTCTTTTGTATAGGTTTAGCTTTTTGGTAAAATGAAGGGTTTTCTTTATCTTGAGTACATAGTACTCCATCTATATCACAATATATTATCATAGTCCTTTTGCCATCCATCCACCATCTACTACTAAATCTATACCAGTTATGTAACTCGATTTGTTTGATAGAAGAAATACTACAGCATTTGCTATATCTTCTGGATTTCCCCATCTATTTAATATCATTCGTTTATCTCTTTCTGCTTTAAGAAGTTTATTGTTATAACTTTTACTTGTCATACCAGTTTTTATATATCCAGGTACGACATTATTAACTCGTATATTATATTTACCCCAATCACATGCTAAAGATTTAGTTAAAGACCTTAACCCTCCTTTCGAGGCACAGTATTGAGGGTTATCTGGAAATCCCATATGTGCCCCAAGACTAGTTACATTAACTATACTTCCTCCATATTTAGTCATTCTGTGATGCATTAAATTTAGAAATCTATAAACAGAAGATAAATTAACATCTATAGTAGTATCCCAATTACTTCTTGTTATACCATGTGCCATAACTATACCATCTACTCTTTCAATCTTTTCATAAATATAATTTAATTGTTCAGATTTAGTAATATCAAATCCTGATTTCTTATCTAACGCCAAAGGAAAAATATCAACTTCATTTAAAGCTGATATAATAGAATTTCCTATTCCTCCTTCTGCCCCTACAAGTATAATATTCTTACTCATTACTAACTACCTCTATTTCATTACCATCAGGATCTTTAATCCACACCATAGGATTTGTTTTAATTCCACTAACTGTTAATGCAAAATGATTTCCATGAGGACATTTATCTAATAATTCTATAATAGTTCCATCTTCTGCTTTAAGTTTTACTGTTCTTATTGGATATTTATAACCTGTATGTTCAGGTTGCTCTATCTTATCCCAATATAACTCTAAACCTAAGAAATCTTTATAGAATCTAATCATTTCAGTCATATTACTAGTTACAAACCCAATATGTCTAATTCCTTTTATTTTCATTATCAATACACTCTTCTAATATATTTAATCCTTTTTCTAGATGAAGATCGTATATATTTATTGGAGGACCTATTTTAATAGTATTCTTTCTAGTTCTTACTACTAATAATCCTTTCTGTTCACATTCTTTTACTATTCTTTCAGGTACTTCCTCATCTTCAAAATGGATAGCAGCTACCATACCTTTACCTGTTATTTCCTTTATAATGTCATACTTGTTGTTCATGTAATACAACTTATGGAAAAGTATAGTTGATAGCCGTTTAACTTCTTTCCAATCAGTTTCAAGTATCTCTTTTATATTTAATAATGACATGAAACAACAAAATGTGTTTCCTGAATGAGTATTACTAATTAACTCTTTACCATCAAATACTTCCATTATCTTCTTTCTCCCTACAACTGCGGACATTGGTATACTTCCTGAGATTGCTTTTCCTACTGTTACTATATCAGGTTTGATATCATAATGTTCAAATGCAAACATTTTACCAGTTCTTCCAAATCCTGATTGTATTTCATCTATAATTAATAGGATATTATTCTTATTACACCATTCTTGTAATGATTTTACATAACTTTTAGGGAAGAATCTACAATCCCATCCTCTATATCCTTCTAGAATTATAGCAGCTATATCTTCTGGAACATATTTATTACCATTAAATTTTCTTTCTTTAATTGGAAATACTTCTTGGAGTCCACTTATATATTGTTCTTTCCAGAATGAAGTACTACCATGATAGCTATTCTTAAAACTTAATATCATATGTTTACCTGTATACTCTCTTGCTATTTGTATTGCTTTATCAGTTGCCATTCCACCTTCTGAAAAGAGAGCAACTCTATTTAGATAGTCAGGAAAACAATTCATTAATGTATCTACAAACTCTTTTCTTACATTAGTTGGATATGCAAATGCAAAATATGGATGATGATAATTATTAATATCGTACTGTCTCTTATTTTCACAATGACCTAAATTAGATACAAATATACCACATGTAAAATCAATATATTGTCTATATTTACTCCATACTAGACTACCATCACATTTATTCCATAATACAGGAAGAGTATCTTTCATAGCATCTATTTCATACTCAGAATAAAGATTCATTTATATTCTCCAATATTCTCATAACTGATTCGGTTTTAATTAAATCCCAATAATTATCAATATCCTCATGATGAATGTCATCAACTATATATTTAATTACCTTGTTACCTATAGATTTATCATCTAAAAGAATATCTCTATTATGTATTTCTACACATCCATCATTGTAAAACCATCCTTCTTTCTCTGATAAAGGACCTAATGGATCGTGTCCTTTTGCTGTCCACTCATAGTGTTTACTTAAGAATCCAGTAGCTAATGAATCTACTTCTCCTCTCTCAACTTTCTCTATACATCTATCAATTAAATTATTTACCCTAATAGGATTAGTTGGTTGCAATAAAACTAAATAGTCATATTCAGGATATAATGTAGCTATATATTTTAATACGTGTTTTATAGATACATTGTCTTCAGATAGGTTAAGAGGCCTTATAGAAACCTTTGCTTTGTATTTCTCAGAAATCTTAGCTATCTCATCATCTTCAGTAGTTACTATAAAATCATCTAATAATTTAGATTCTTTCGCTGCCTGTATACTCCAATAAATAAGAGGTTTACCATTAATTAGTGATAGATTCTTTCTAGGTAATCTCTTACTTCCTCCCCTTGCAGGAATAACTCCTAAATATTTATGATTCATTATAATTTACCTCCTTTAACTACTCTATAACTATCACTATCTTCATGATGAGTTGATATTTCATAAATCATTGTATCTTCTAGTGCTGTAAATCTATGTAAAGAATTAGGGGTTAATCTATATACATCTCCTTTCTTTAGAGTAATTGGATTTTTAGCAAATACTTCTAATTTAATTTTGCCTGTTTCTATGTAGAAAGTTTCATCTTTAATTTTATGCCAATGAATTGAACATTGATATCCTTTTTCTACAAATATCTTTTTAAAACAATATATCTCATTGTTAATAACCCACTCTTCATAACCCCAATCTTTCTTTACTCTCTTCATATCTACCAATACCTTAATTTATCTCTTACTTCCTTCTCTTTCTTAGAAACTATCTTCTTACCTGTTCCTTGTGCTTTTAGAGTGAAGTTAATATAATCTATTGCCTTTTCTAATCCAATTCTCTCTAATGACGCTGATTGGTCTGACCCGTACATAGATCTATCTAGAGTTATGTGTTTTTCTATGTATCTAGCACCTAATTGTGTTGCTAGTACTGCATCCATAATACTACTAGAATGACCTGAGTATCCAATTGGGCAATTATATCTTTTCTTTAATGTTTCTATCATCTTAAGATTAAGTTTGTTTGTAGGACAAGGATATATACCAACACAATGCATTAGAACATAAGGACATTTATAATATACAAATATATTTACTGCTTCATCTATATCATCTAAGGAGCTAAGTCCAGTTGATATAAATGTTAACTTTCCTTGTTTAGCTACATCAGTAAGTACTGCTTTATTAGTTAACATAGCTGAAGCTATCTTATTATATTTTAGATTATACTGTTTGAGGAAATCTATACTATCCTCATCCCAAGGTGATGCAAACCAATCTATTTCTTTCTCTTTACAGTATTTATCTATCTCATCATATTCATCTTTACCAAATTCAAGGCCTTCTTTTTGTTCTCTTTGTGTAGTTCCCCATGGACTATTTCTATCTGATTTTAGATAATCATTAGTGTATACTTTATTTATATTTCTCTTCTGAAATTTTACTGCATCACAACCACATTCTTTTGCCATATCTATTAATTGTTTGGCTAATTCTATATCACCATTATGGTTAATTCCTATTTCGGCAATAAAGAAAACTTTATCTTTCATAATATATCTCCATAATAAACATTATTTACATCCACTAGCAAGAATCATTTTTTCTTTAGAGAATCTTATTAGTACTCTATGAGAATCATCTTTTTTCCATTTTAATCTATCAGGTAATAGACTTAATATTTTTGGTATGAACCTAAGATATGAATGTTTCCATATAAAAGGTATTTGATAGAACAATTCAGTTTCTACATCATTAAATCCAACACATTTCATTAAGTTTCTTAGTCCTCTTTCTGTAAGAGGGGATATATGGTCATATCCATCATAGTATGATTTCATTTGACTACCCCAATCAGGAACCATGCATATAAGTATACCACCATCTTTTAATATTCTTTTTATCTCAATAAGAATATGTTCTAGATTTTTAGAGTGTTCTAGGAATGATTTTGAGAATACAACATCAAATGTATTGTCTTGATAAGGAATATTTTCTTTGTCTAAATCATGTTTATTAATATATTTGCTATTTATTCTTTTATCTATACCATATGAATCTAAACCAAGCTTTCTAAATATACTAATATATTCTCCTTTTCCGCATCCTATATCTAATAACTTCATACCTTTTTTAAGATGATATCTCTTAAATAGATAAGAAGATAGTCTATAAGGGTAATCTGTTTTCTTTTGATTGTAGAATACATTATAATAATTCATTTGCAATCCTTTAGTTGTTGAGTAATCATACCACTAAATTCTTTTGTAACAATTTCTCCATTAACTAATGTTGAAATACCAAAATCATATATAGAATTATCTTTACCTCTGTCTCCAGCTTGATATTTACCAGGCAATACATTACTAGGTGAAGTTGATATCACAAATTGTTTAGGTATAATTTTATTTTCCATAAATATATCATTAACTATACTTATTGAATATAATTTAGTATTATCTATGTCCTTATTAGTCCAGAATGGAACATTAACTATTGTTTTACTAAAGCCAACTCCATGACTTGGTATCTCTCCATAATCCCATAATCCTTCTCCATGGTCAGCACATATAACTATATTATCATAACTAATTGATTTTACAAACCGTTCTAAAACTTTTAATGTATAATCAACTTCCATCTGATAGTATTTAGAAAGGTAGTTATAAGTCGGACCTATATTTCCTGTATATAAGTATGGATTGTGTCCTGCCTTTAGATGTATGAAAATAAAGTATTCTTCTTTATTCTCTTCATAAAATTGTCTAGCTTGACTTAATGTTTTATTAATATTCATATCAACTATATGACAGTTATAGTCTCCATGTCTTCCCCATATCAGTTCAAACTCAGGCATCTCTTGAAGAATTATATGTTTATTGAACAAATCAAATAAACAAGGGAACATAGTTGATTTACCATCTTTATTAGATAACATATGTCCATCTATATGATTATCCTTCCAATTCCATTCTAAATCAATTTCATCTACATTTTTCCCTGATAACATAGAATGAACAGGAAATGGAGTTCTATTTCCAGTGGATATTACATAATCCAATGAATTTAAGAATTTAAAATGATTACCAACTGAGTCCTTTCTTACTGCATCTATAATAATTAATATATTTCTCTTACTCATTAAATATTTCCTCATATTTAATTTTATCAAATACTTCTAAATTACTATTAGGAGTAGCATTATAAACAGTGATGTTATTCTTTTCTAGTTCTGTTTTTGCATATTGATATGCTTTATCCATGACATCAACAATAGGATAATCCCATACAAGTCCTTCTTCAAGATATTCTTCTGTAAAGTGATATTTGTCCTTTCCATCTCCTACTCCACTTCCAGGTTTATTGTTAAATTTACCCCAATTATGATCTGCTCCTATTATATATATAGGATTACATCCCATGTAGAAAGCTAATTGTAACATGAGATATGTAACTGTAGCTCCCCAATAAAACTCTGATTTATCTTTCTTTACAAAATTAAATTCTTTATATGTGTCTTTTCCTCTCTTCCATCTCTTAAAGTCTATGTATACAACATCCTTTCCCTTGACAAATTTACTACCAACCTTAAAAGCAATAAATTTATAATCTGGACCTTTATAAGAGTTAATTAAATGGCTATATTTAGTTACGTCTAACCAATCTTCTGCTGTATAATATTTAGGATAAAATAATTTATGTAAATATATCCGATTACATCCAAATGTTATCTCATTTTTTAGAAGTGATAAGTCTATAGTGTTAAGCGATGGGCCATTACAAACTATAAATGCTCTTTTTCCATCATGTAAATTTCTAAATCTTTGTATTCTCATAGATTCCAGTCCTTTATCATTTTTATTATGTCCTTTTCTAATGGAGGGTTATTTATATCAGAGTAAATAGTCTTTATTTTTTCATTAGTTACTTGATTAATATCTCTATAGATTAAATTATCTTTATACCAGTATGGGTGATATGGTATGTTGTACTTTCTATTCAATCCATTAGTATATCTAGTAAATGCATTAGTATTAATAGGACTATATTGTGGAAGCATTCCAAATCTTATAAGAGGCAAATCCTTAAAGAAATTTCCTACTGCAGGAGGTCCTGCATGGCTACCTATTAATAAACTACTATTTCTAACCAATCTAGAGAAACTATCTAAATCTCCATACATATAAGGGATTAATTTATCAAATTTATCATCAATACTACAAGATTCTCCTATCTTCCATATATCTAAATTAGTATTCTCTCTTATAATTTTTAGGATATATTTAAGCTCGTTTAATGGGGTTTCTCTTTCTTTATGAAATGCTCCTATTCTATCTCCTCTATAATGAACAAGTATGTATGGGTTATCTATATTATCTCTTTCTATATTAAAGTAAGGTTCTTTATTATATTTCTTATAGTATACTTCAAAGAATAGGTGCATAAACCAACAGTGTTTTCCTATTCCAGGATAACCTTCATATAGTGAATTCTTTTTAGTTGTATCAACTATTTCATCATATTCATTAGAAGGGTAAATGTTATTAGGTAAGTATTTCCATGGAAAGAATTTAGTTGGTTGTTGATTAACCTCTTTATCTTCTATATCTATATATTTCTCATATCCAAATCTTGGAAACACAATATTAATATCCTTATCTTTGTATCCTTTTTCTTTTGCATGGAGATAACATCCTAATGAATATTCGAATGCATCAGTCCATCC
>CAZQXW010000064.1:0-10598 GCA_964597365.1 uncultured Thermoplasmatales archaeon
CAAAAGTTTTAACTTATTTTTCTCCTGTTGAACCGTTTGCCTCTCAGCAGGCCCATATTATCCCATCCATTCTTTTTTTAGTTCTTTAAAAACCCCGGAATTTATTGCTTTTCTTATTTCTCTCATCAAATGCAACATAAAATATACATTATGATAGCTAATCAGATTGAAACCAACAAGCTCGCCTGTTTTTAAAAGATGATAGATATATCCTCTAGAATAGCTCTTACAAACTTTACAATCACAATTAGGATCTAGAGGTTTTTCATCAGTTTTATTTTTTACAGACAAAAGTTTGTAGCGGTATTTGTTTTTCTTTGTTCCAAGAGGCGGACGGATATGAGCAAATCCGCTTCTTGCAATTCTAGTAGGCGAAACACAATCAAATAAATCTACACCGCGTTCTACAGATTCAAATATGTCCTCCACAACCCCAATGCCTAGTAAATGACGAGGTTTTTCCTCAGGCAGATGTGGAATTGTCCAATCTAGAACATTATGCATATCTTTTTTTGATTTTCCAAGTGAGCCACCAATAGCATAACTATCAAAATCAAGTGAAGAAAGATATTTTGCACTTTTTTCACGAAGGTCCTGCCAATGACCTCCTTGAACTATTCCGGCTAATGCTTGGTCAGTCTCATGAAGGCCTAAACACTTTTTTGCCCATTTATGGGTCCTCTCAAGGCTATTTGCTGTGTATTCTTTGCTTGAAAGTGGCGATGTACATTCATCGAGAACTAAAATTACATCTGCACCTAGTTTTTCTTGAATTCTAATAGATTTTTCAGGTGTTAAAAACTGTCGAGAATTATCATAGATGGATCTAAACTTTATCCCTTTGTCATTAATCGATGCAATTGATTTTCCTTTGGGTTTGCTTTCTGAATATCCTTCACCCGGGAAATACATCTTTCCCACAGCGTGTTCTTTTCCAAGACCCAGAGAAAATGCTTGAAAACCACCGCTGTCAGTAACTAAGGGTTTGTTCCAGTTCATAAACTTATGAAGTCCACCTAGCTTCTGAACAACTTCTGCAGTTGGTTGTAACATTAAATGATAAGTATTGCAAATAAGAAATTGTGCACCTATCTCATTTAAATCATCTACAGTCAAAGCTTTTACTGTTGCCTTTGTTGCAACAGGCATCAGTTCAGGAGTATGTACCATTCCATGTTTTAATTTTAAAATACCAGCTCTTGCCTTTTCATCTTCTGATTTTACTTGAAATTCTAATTTGCCCATTAAATACAGAAAGATTAAAAGTAAAATAAATATTTTCGCCTAAAAATGATAAATGAGATATTATGGATAGGATTGTTATTCGTTAGTTTATTCTCAGTAATCTTAGCTTACAAATTATTTGGAAAAACCGGACTTTACATATGGACAGCAGTTGCTGTAATTCTTGCAAACATACAAGTGTTAAAATTAATCCAAGTCTTTGGGATGACCACTGCTCTTGGAAATGCAATTTATGCATCACTCTTTTTATCAACCGACATATTAAATGAAAACCATACAAAAAAAGATGCTCAAAAAGCTGTATGGATTGGTTTTTTTGTATTAATTGCAACAACAATTATAATGCAAATAACACTGCAATTTATTCCAGATGAAGAAGATTTTATCAGTGAGCATTTATATCAAATATTTTCATTTTTCCCAAGAATTGCTTTAGCAAGTTTAGTTGCATATATCATTTCACAAAGTCATGATGTATGGTTCTTTGCTAAACTTAAGAAGAAAGATAAGACAAGGCGCTTATGGCTTAGAAACAACCTATCAACAATTACTAGCCAATTGTTAGATAACACCATCTTTACATTAATTGCATTTGTGGGTCTATATTCATGGGAAAGCATTGTACAAATATTTCTAACAGCTTTGATTATGAAAACAATAGTTGCAGCTTGCGACACTCCATTTTTATACTTGGCTAGAAAAATAAAAGGACAATAAACTTATTTTTACATATCCCAAAACAATTCCATAACATTGTCGTTGTATGTTCCTGGTGTAACAAAATCAATTGGGGCAGGAGAGCCTTCCTGAGGAATAACCATTCCTACAATCCCTGTTCTTTCAGCAATATCACTGAAAACACCGGTTGTATTCAGACATAAATATACTCTATCCCCACGATTTATCAAAGGATTAGAAGAAGAAATAGAATCATCAGCATCCTCTAGTACTAAAATACCAAACCGTGTTCCATCACCAGTACCACCAAAATCTGGAAAAACATTTGCTGAAAATATATCGTCAAGGCCGCTAGGCTTTGAATAATAACTAGACGTATAGTTCAGTATAACTTTCTTATTTGTGTCAGAGATTTCCATAAAACAAGTGCTTATATCAACACTGTCAGTACCAGCACGTGGTCTCACAAGTATTGCAAGCTTAGAAATATCTGATGAGTCCGAGGCGGTATAACCTTCTATTGCGCACACTGTAAGGCCTGTAGAGACCTCGGCAGTAGTCTCGCGACCGGTGGCCATAGATTGAGACTCAAGAGTAGCACTGGTCTCAATCAAAACAGATGCAGCAATGCCTGCTACAAGAACCATTGCAATGAAAACTATCATTGCCCCTATACCAATAGACGCTTCTCTATTAAAATGTAAAGATATTGGCATTCTCCTCATCCATGCATCCCGTCCAATTTATGTATCCGCACTATTAGTAGTAAATACAATAGTACATATAGTGGAATACTCACAAGGCTTATTACCTTTATCTGCAGGTGAATATGCAGGTGAATATGCATATACTAAACAAAATAGCAATTATTTTAAACAGACAAAGTTTGTAAAAATACAAAATCATGATAATAAACGAAATATTTCACTCGATACAAGGTGAAGGAAAAAATATAGGGCTTCCAACAGTTTTCATAAGAACAACTGGATGCAATTTAAGATGCTCTTTCTGCGACACAAAATATGCATACGATGAAGGAGAAGAAAAAACAATAGAAGAGATAAAAAAAGAAATTCAAAAATACAAATGTAAAAATGTTTGTATAACAGGCGGAGAACCATTAATACAAAAAGAGACTTTAAATCTAATAAACGAACTTTCAAAAGAAGGTTATTTTTTAACAATTGAGACCAACGGAAGCATCGATATAAAACCCTTAACAAAAAATGAAAAGATTACAATAAGCCTTGACATAAAATGTCCATCTTCAAAAATGGATAAAGAAATGATTTTGGAAAATATTACTAATTTGCAATACAAAGACCAGTTAAAATTCATAATAAATGAGGAAGAAGATTACAAATATGCAAGTAAGACAATAAAGCAATATGATATAGCTTGCACTATCTTTTTCCAACCCGTCTGGGGAACAGACATCAAAAAGCTTGCAGAACAAATATTAAAGGATAAACTTGATGTAAGATTAGGTTTGCAAGCCCATAAGATTATATGGGGTGAAGTTAGGGGAAAATAACACAAAAGTATATACATAATAAGCCTATTCTGAGTAAAAAATAATCTGAAGTTAAAAAGGAATTATATTAATAGGAAATTGGTAGAGGTGAAATAGAAAAATGCAACCAGCAAATATGGCATATGATAGAGCAATAACTGTTTTTTCTCCTGATGGAAGACTTTTCCAGGTAGAATACGCTCGTGAAGCAGTAAAAAGAGGAACAACAACAGTTGGAATAAAATACAAAACTGGAGTAATATTAATTGTTGACAAAAGAGTAAGCTCACGTTTGATAGAACCCGAATCTATTGAGAAAATATTTGAAATAGATGGACACCTTGGATGTGCAACATCCGGACTTGTAGCAGATGCACGTGCCCTTATTGACAGAGCACGTCTAGACGCACAAATAAACGAGATAACATACAACGAGAAAATCCAAGTCAAAACACTTGTAAAAAGAATATGTGACTTCAAACAAACATATACACAATATGGTGGAGTAAGACCATTTGGAACAGCACTGCTTGTAGCAGGTGTCGATGATACTGGTCCAAGATTATTTTCAACAGACCCATCAGGTGCTCTTATGGAGTACAAAGCAAGTAGTGAAGGCTCCGGCAGAAACGGTGCAATGAGCTTCTTTGAAAGCAATTACAGAGAAGGACTAAGTATGGAAGAAGCAATAGACTTGGGTGTAAAAGCACTACATAAGGGAACAGAAGGAAAACTTAACCCAGATGCAATTGAAATCGGAGTTGTTGACAAGGACATAGATTTTAAGATATTACCACAAGAAAAATCCAAGGAATATGTAAACAAAGCCATTGGAGGAAGCTAGAATTGGTAAGCCTCGATGATGCAGTAATAGCTCGTTATAAAAAAGGCGAAAATCATTTTGAGATATTAGTAGACCCATATGCTGCAGCTGATTTAATAGAAGGAAAAGAAGTTGACCTTCTAAAAATATTAGCAATTGATGCAGTATTTGAGGACTCAAAAAAAGGAACACATGCATCAGAAGAGGCCATCCAAAATATTTTTGGAACAACTGACATATCAGAAGTTGCAAAGTTTATCATTTTAAAAGGCGATATTCAGATTACAACAGAACAACGTCATAAAATCCAGAGAAATAAACGAAACAGGATTGTAGAAACCATAACACGCAATGCAATGGACCCTAAGACAAAAGCACCACATCCAAGACAAAGAATAGAGCTTGCAATGGAGCAAGCCGGAATACACATAGATCCATTCAAACCAGTAAGCCAACAAGTAAAAGAAATAGTAGAAACCCTAAGACCAATCATTCCAATATCAATGGAGCATGTAAGAATATCTGTAAAAATCCCTGCAGAGTTTATAGGCAGAGCCTATGGAGTAGCACGTAATTTTGGAGCACTCGAAAGAGAAGATTGGCAGTCTGATGGATCATGGGTTGGAATTGTAAGAATATCAGCAGGAATGCAAACCGATTTTTATGATAAACTCAATGATGTTACAAAAGGCAATGTATCCACAAAAGTTTTAAAGTAGTTCTTATACAGGTAAAGAGTTTTATATGAATAAAGAAAAAAGAGAAATAGTTATTCCTAGCCAGTTTCTTGGCGAATTAAAAGACAAAAAGGCAGGTTCAGGAACATTTGTAGAAGATGGAAAAATATACTCCGAAATACTCGGCGTTTTATCACAAAATAAAAATTACGTTAACGTAGTACCCTTAAAAGGCAAATATGATCCTATCGAAAAGGATTTTGTGATTGGTATTATAATTGAACCAATGTCATCAAGTTGGCTTGTTGACATAAATGCAGCATACCCTGCACTGCTTCATGTAAATGAAGTACCATGGAACGTTGATTTTGGTGAAACTGAAAAATATCTAAATGCTGGAGACAGCATAATGGCAAAGGTTTCACAAGTAGACCAAGAGAAAAAATTACAGGTGACACTTAAAGACCGTAATCTTTATAAGATAAAAGGAGGTCACCTCATCGAAGTAGAGCCTTCCAAAGTTCCACGAATTATTGGTAAAAAAGCATCGATGATTTCGCTTTTGAAGAAATATACAAAATGCCGAATTTTTGTAGGACAAAACGGCCGTATATGGATTGATGGAGACGAAGAAGGAGTAAATAAAGTAATAGATACGATAAGAACCATTGAGAAAGAATCGCTTTCTTATGGCTTGACTAATAGAATTGAGGAATTATTAAAAAAAGATGCAAAGGATGTGCATTAAAATATGAAATCAGACATTAAATTATTTGAAAACGGAAAAAGACTCGACGGTAGAAAACCCGACGAACTCAGAGAAATAAAAATTGAAGTAGGCGTTCTTCACAGAGCCGAAGGCTCATGTTATCTTGAATGGGGCGGAAACAAAGTTCTTGTAGCAGTATACGGACCAAGAGAAGCAGTTCCACGTCATACACAAAATCCGCTAAGAGCAATCGTAAATGCCCGTTACAACATGGCAGCTTTTAGTGTTGATGATAGAAAAAGACCAGGGCCAGATAGAAGAAGCAGGGAAATTTCGAAAGTAACATCTGAGGCACTTGAGCATGTTATTCTTACCGAAAAATATCCAAGAGCATCAATTGATGTAAACATCGAGGTTCTTGAAGCAGAAGCAGGAACACGTTGCGCAGGACTTACTGCCGCAGCAGTAGCACTTGTTGATGCAGGAATTCCAATGAAAGACATACCTGTTGCATGCGCCGCAGGAAAAATCGATGGGCAAGTAGTCCTTGATCTTGCAAAAGAAGAAGACAACTTTGGACAAGCAGACTTACCAATTGCAATAGCGCCAAGAACCGGTGAAGTATTACTTCTTCAAATGGATGGTCACTTGACAAATGATGAATTTAATCAAGCACTTGACTTAGCAATTAAAGGATGCAAAGATGTTTCAGAGATACAAAAGAAAGCTATAATGCAAAAATATGAAAAAGAAGCAGGAGGTAACTAAAATGTCAATTACAGCATCAATTAAAAGAGATTTTTTAGAAAAACTTGCAAAAGAAAACAAAAGAGCAGATGGAAGAGCATTTGATGAATTCAGAGACATCGAAATAGAAGTAGGACTCATATCAAAAGCAGAAGGATCTGCAAAAGTAAAAATAGGAAATACTCAAATAATCGCAGGAATTAAAATGGATGTAGGCGAGCCTTATCCAGATACGCCAAATTCTGGTGTAATGACTACTGCAGCAGAGCTTATTCCAATGGCATCACCTAATTTTGAAGCAGGTCCACCAAGAGAAGATGCAATTGAGCTAGCACGAGTTGTAGATAGAGGAATACGCGAGTCAGAAATAATTGACGTGGAAAAATTATGTATATCTCCAGAAGAAAAAGTATGGATAGTATTCATTGACATTCACGTACTTGACTACGATGGAAATCTATTCGATGCAGCTTCACTTGCAGCACTTGCAGCACTAATGACTACTACTGTTCCAGCAGAGCGCTTTGAAGTAGGAGAAGATCATTCACTTCCAATAAAAGAGCCGCCAATATCATGTACATCAATAAAATTCAACGATGCAATAATCATGGATCCTTCACTTGATGAAGAACTAATTGCAGAAGCAAGACTCACCGTTGCAACAGATACAGAAGGCAACATTCGCGCTATGCAGAAAGGTTTAAATGGCAGTTTTACTGTAGATGAGATTAAAAAAGTTATTAAAGCATCGGTAGATAACGGGAAGAAAATCCGAGAAAAACTATATAAAAGCGTGGGAAAGTAAATGGCAAAAAGAACAAAGAAAGTAGGGCCAGTTGGACGTTTCGGCGCCAGATACGGCGTTCGTGCAAGAAGCAGGGTTAGAAACGTCGAGCTCGTACAAAGACAAAAACATGTGTGCCCAAGCTGCGGTCATAAAAAAGTAAAACGAGTAAGTACCAGCATATGGCAATGTGGAAAATGCAATGTAAAATTTGCAGGCGGTGCATATTATCCAAAAACAGAAGCAGGTCAATCCATTGATAAAATGCTTCGCGGTGAAATAGAAGCACCAACCATAAAACCTGAGGAAATAACAAAAGAAAAAACAGAAAAAGAAGAACCTGAGGTTGAAAAGAAATGACTGGATACAAATGCGGACTTTGTAAAAAAAGCGTAAAATTCGACGTGAAAAACATTGGAATGCAATGTCCATATTGCGGAAGTAAAATATTTTACAAAGAAAGACCAACAGTTGCAAAGAAAATAAAAACCAAATAATTTTTTTATTTTATTTTTATGAAAAAAGCTTGTTTTGTTTTTGATTTTGACTCAGCCAAAGAAGCAAAAATAGTTACTAGTTCTATAGACCCTGAGATTAAAAACAAGATTCCAAAGACAAAAGTAAAAACAGATTTGTCTGGTAAAACTTTTAAAATTACAATTGAAGCTTCTGATCTTAGTTCACTTCGTGCTGCAATTAATTCTTATTTGCGTTGGATAAACACAGCACTTGACGTTAAAAAAACAATTTAAACCTCAATTGTTTCAGCTCTTGCAGGCCCTATCGAAACAATAGATATTGGTGTTTTTGTTTCTTTTTCTATGAATTTTATATATTCTTGTGCAGTTTTTGGAAGATCAGATACTTTTGAAGGTGAAGAATCAAATTCATCCCAACCTTCAAATTCTTTGTAGATTGGTTTGCACTTTTCAACATCAAAGATATTTGCTGGGAAATAATCTATCTTTTCTCCATTAAGTTCATAATGCGTGCAAACTTTGATTTTGTCTAAACCATTTAAAACATCTAGTTTTGTAAGAGCAATTTTTGTAACACCTGATACCATACATGAATGTTTTACTACAACCAAGTCAAGCCATCCGCATCTTCTTGGTCTGCTAGTAGTTGTCCCGAATTCATGGCCTTTTTGCTGCAAATGTTCACCGTTTTTATCAAAAAGCTCTGTTGGAAGAGGACCTTCACCTACACGTGTTGTATATGCTTTTACTATTCCTATTATCTCTTCAATATTTTTAGGCCCAACACCAGCCCCTATACTTACTCCTCCAGCTATTGTATGAGATGATGTCGTGAAAGGGTATGTTCCAAAATCAACATCAAGCATTGTTCCCTGTGCACCTTCAAAAAGAATGTTTTTACCAGAATCAATTGCTTTGTTTATTTTGATATGAGTATTTGTAATGTAGTCTTTTAAAGAGTTGCCAAATCCTAAGTATTTTTTCATTATTTCTTTTTTGTCAATTTTTTCTTTTATGCCATAAAGTTCGTAGAGTTTTTGTTTGATAGGTAAAATTAAACTAAGTCTTTTTTCAAGACTTTTTTTATCTGTTAAATCAATTGCTCTAATTCCACTGCGAGCAATTTTATCTGAGTAACATGGACCTATCCCTCTCTTGGTCGTACCGATTTTTTTATCTTTTAGATATTTTTCTTCGGCACCATCTAATAGTTTGTGATAAGGCATTATAATATTTGTTCTGTTGCTTATCAGAATCTTTGGTTTTATACCTCTTTTTTTAAGGCCATCTATTTCACCAATGAGTACCTCAGGATCTAGTACAACGCCATTGCCGATGACGCCTGTTTTTCCTTGTATAACGCCTGAGGGCGTAACATGAAGTTTGTAGACTTCATCACCTACTTTTATGGTATGGCCTGCGTTGTTTCCTCCTTGAAAACGTACAACGTACTCTGCATTTTTAGAATAATAATCAACAACTTTTCCTTTTCCTTCATCTCCCCATTGGGTACCAATAACTAGGTTAACTGACATCTGTTATTCACTTAACTGGCATGTTAAAAGATATAGATAAAGATAATGCATGCTAAAAATATGGTTATAACGAAGGTTTTATAAAACAAAGGCTTTATTGGGCAACGAAATGACCAATTCTTACACCTGGAGCCCTTTTAAAAATACAAATACTGCAACAGATTTAGATATAGAATTAATCAAAAGAGAGGTAGCCCAGCGTTTTCCTTTTTATGATTTAAGGCATAATGCCAAAACAGCAGCTTTTTACTGCAGAATAGATCAAACAGTGCTGGGAAAAAAATTTGATGAACTAAGAATAGCTCTTTCAAAAAAGGGTTACATACCAATGGTTCGCTATGAAAAAGGCGAACATGTAATATATGTAATAAAAAAGCCAAAGGTCAAAAAAAGACCCATATGGATTAACATAGTTCTTCTAATAGCAACTGTTATCACAACAACAATTGCAGGCTCTATTCAATGGGCAAGCATTTACAATGCTTCGTGGAGTCAAATAATAGAACCAAAGTATTTGATAGATGGTTTTCTTTATTTTTCAATACCTCTATTATCCATACTTGGAATACATGAGATGGGGCATTATTTTACATCTAAAAAACATAATTTAGATACATCACTTCCGTATTTTATTCCATTGCCACCGCCATTTATTCTTGGAACATTTGGAGCGTTGATTTCTACAAGAGAGCCGATACCTGATAGAAAAACATTACTCGACGTTGGAATATCTGGACCAATATGCGGTTTTCTTGTTGCAATACCTGTATGCTTGATTGGATTATTTTTCATGCAACAAAATCCAATAGTTCCTTTAGAAGCTGCTTCAGAAGGTACACTTTCTATTACATTTCCATTACTGCTACAAGCAATTAGTAGTATTTTTTCGATAGAACCTAACGCTATAATGCATCCTACACTTTTTGCAGGATGGGTAGGGCTCTTTTTAACAGCTATAAATCTCATGCCAATAGGGCAATTAGATGGGGGACACGTGTCAAGAGCACTTTTTAAAGAAAAGAGCAAATATGCAGGATGGATAGTAATAATAGCAATTCTTACTCTAGGTCTTTTTTATACAGGATGGTTAATGCTTGCTTTTATAATCCTATTCTTGATAGGTACTCAACACAACCCGCCACTCAACGAGTTTTCACCACTTGATACTAAAAGAAAAATATTAGGAATTATTGCTTTTGTAATTTTCATATTATGTTTTGCACCAATTCCTTTTTCAGCATAAATTAAAAGCAAAAACAGAATCATTTAATACATGCAAAATGATACAATAAATGAGGAGAAAGGACCAATTATGAAAACATATCTAACTATCACTTTTAACAGCGAAGGCAATAGCCCATCTGAAGTAAAAGACCAATTGATGAACCTCGGTTTCAAAGCCGCTAAA
>CAZQXW010000065.1:0-10460 GCA_964597365.1 uncultured Thermoplasmatales archaeon
TTCTCCTGGTTTGATTATCCCGTGTCTTGTCGGGTCATCTATTTCAGCAACTCCAATTGTAGCATCAGCATTGTGTTTATTGTGAAAATCAAGTATTTCTTTTAAGAATGTTTTTGGATAGAAGAAATCGTCTCCTAGTACTACTAAAAATGCTTCGTCTCCTATCGTGTGCTCACCTGCACCTACTGCTCTTGCAAGCCCGTCTCTTTTGTCTTGGACGACGTATGATATGTTCACTCCTAGTCTTTTTCCCGAGCCAAGGTAATCTAGAATTGCGTTTTTTCTCCATCCAACAACGACAGTTATGTCTTTTACTCCTACTTCACTCATGGCTTCTATTACGTATTCTATGATTGCTTTGTTTCCAACCATCATAAGTTCTTTTGGAATTGCAAGTGTTATTGGGTGAAGCCTGGTTCCAAGTCCTGCCGCGGGTATTAATCCTTTCATTTTTACCAGCACACTCCTTCATAAATTTTTGTGTTTTTTAATTTACCTAATCGTCTTCCATCAATAACAATTTTGCCTTTGTAGTCTAGTTCTTTGAATTCTTTCCATGCTGTAGCAATAATTACTGCATCTGAATCAATTACTTCTTCTGCATTTTTGCAGTATGTTATATCTGGATATAGTTTTTTGAATTGCTTCATTGCTTTTGGATCGTATGCTTTGATTTTTGCTCCTTCTGAGAGTAGTTTTTTGACAAGTGGCCCGCTGCGAGTATCTCTTATATCGTCTGTATCTGGTTTGAATGCAAGGCCGAGTAATCCTATTGTTTTTCCTTTCAGGTTGGGTATGTGTTTTTTAAGGATTTTTATCAACTGTAAGGGTTGTTCTTCGTTTACATAGATTGTACTGTCTATCATTTTGCTTGGGATTTTTTCTTTTTTAGCCCAAGCACTTAATGCTTTTGTGTCCTTTGGAAAGCAGCTTCCGCCCCAGCCTATTCCTGAGTTAAGAAATGCTCTTTGAATACGTTTGTCCAGCCCCATTCCATCTGCTACTTCGTATGTATCTATTTCTAGTTTTTTGCAGAAATTTCCTATTTCGTTTATAAAACTAATTTTTGTAGCTAAGAAGCAGTTGCTTGCGTATTTTATCATCTCAGCAGTTGTAAGGTTTGTTTCTACTATTGGACATGAAAAATCTTTGTACAGCTCTTTTAGAGTCCGTTTGGTTTTTTCATCATAGTATCCATTTACTACTCTGTCAGGATTTAGAAAATCAGCAATTGCTACTCCTTCTCTTAAGAATTCTGGGTTCATTCCCACTCCAAAATCTTTTCCTGCTTTTTTCCCAGATATCTTTTCAAGCAGTGGCAGTGTATGGTTTTGTGTTGTTCCTGGTACTACCGTACTTTTTATTATTACTATGTGAAAATCTTCTTTGTTTTTTATAAGTCCGCCTATTTCTTTTGTTGCTTTGTCAACGTATGATAAATCTATGTCTCCATCTTCTTTTGATGGGGTACCAACACAGATAAATGTGATATCGCTTTTCTCAATAGCTTCTTTGTAGGATGTTGTAGCATGAATATTGTTTTTGTATTTTTTTAATATGTCTTCTAGGTCTTTTTCATAAATGGGTGATGATCCATTGTTTATTTTGTCGACTTTTTCCTTGTCTACGTCGACACAGATTACATTATGTCCTAGTTTTGCAAAACATGTGGCACTTACGAGTCCTACGTATCCTGTTCCAACTATTGATATTTTCATAAGCAAACTTGCGTTATCTAAAAGAGTTTATTAAACGTTTTTATCTAAAAGAACTTGTTTCGTTCTTTTTTCTTTTTAGCCGGTGTTTTTGAGTCATAATGTTTGTGAATATAGGGTGAGGGTTTGGTTTTTTTGACTTATATATTAGAAACAATAAAATACTATAAGACATATAGTTATATTGTGAAAAAAGCAAAGCAAGATAATATAAAATATAGCGGAATCTCCCGTCTGGAATCACATATCTTAAAGACAATTGCAGATAACAATCTTGTTTCGTTCGGAGTTGAAGAACTTATAAGACTAACCCGTTGGGACCGTCAACGAATATACAATATTCTTAACTCTTTACAAAAAAAGGATCATATAACTAGAGTTAAAAGGAATAGATACGTTATTACGGAAGATATACATGGAAAAATATTTAGAATCGCAACAGAAGTAATCGAGCCTTCATACATCAGTTTTTGGACCGCACTATCATATTATGGATATACTGAACAACAAATCAATACAGTACAAATAGTTACAACAAAACAAACCAACTCTTTGTCTCTTTCATCATTTAATATAGACTCTACTACATTTCACATAAAACGTTTTTTCGGCTATAAAAAAATAAATGATTTTGTCATTGCAACACCTGAAAAAACATTTATTGACTCATTATATCAGTTACATAAATGCGGAGGTTTAGACGAATACTCTAAATGTTTAAAAAACGCATGGGAATCACTAAACAAAAAAACATTTGTTCAAGGATTGCTCTTATTTGATAACAAATCAATGATCTCTAGAATCGGATTCATAATTGATTATCTCTCACTTAAAAAGACAAGGGATATAGAAAAGCTAAAGATAAATAGTTCACAAACTCCTATAAAACTCAATCCATACAGTTCAAAAAAAGCAACATACAACAAAAAATGGAATATCCTCATAAATCATCAACTAAAAAAGGGTAGGGATTAAATGATATCTATAAATGAACTCAAAAAAATTGCAAAAACATCAGGATTAAATATTTACCAGCAAGAAAAAGACTATCTGCTCAAAATATTTTTATACTTTTATTATAAAAAATTTGAAGATGCAATATTTAAAGGCGGGACATGTATAAAATATCTATATGGACTACCCCGATTCAGTGAAGATATCGATTTCAACATTGATATACCATCGGAAACATTTCAAAAACAAATACATGCAACTATAAAAAAAATAGAGCTTGTTGGGATAAAAACATATTTTTTAAAAGAAGAGATATTCAAGCAGGCCTACACCTGTGAAATTGGTTTTCATGGACCATTATACCAAGGAACAGAGCAAACTAGAAATAAAATACGAATCGATGCTGGAAAAAGGATTGGTACAATACTTCCCCCGGAATGGAAACTTATACACTCAGAATATCCTGAAACAAAACAAAGCTTTTTGGTTAAAGCAATGCATGAAGAAGAAATTCTTGTAGAAAAACTTATTTCATTAACCGATCGAAATAAAGGAAGAGATCTTTTTGATACCTGGTTTCTCCTAGAAAAAGCAGTCCCAATAAATAAAAAACTCTTAAAGCAAAAAGGCAATACAAAATTTCAAATAGATAAAATCATAACCGAAAAAGAATATCTTCGCGATATTGAAAAACTTACAAACAGGATAGTTCCATATGATCAGATACTAAGTAAATTAAGGAGAAGTTTAAATAACATAAATTAACTTGTAGATCTAAATATTAACCAGTAGATATTGCGTTGCTTTTCTTACAGCATCATCTGAGCTTAATTCTGGCTCCCAACCCAGTTTTTTGATTTTACTTATGTCAAACTGAAAGAATGGAACGTCTCCTTTCCATCCACGTTTTCCGCCAGTGTATTTGAATTCTACGTTTTCAAGTCCCATTTCTTCTACTATTATTTCCGCAATTCGTGTTACTCTTGTTGCGGAATCTACTCCTAGATTGAAAACATTTATTTCATCTTTTGATTTTTCGTAGCTATAAAGAATTCCATCAACACATTCTGTAACATACAAGTATGGTTTTTTTTGTCTTCCATCTCCTAATATTTCTAGTTCTTTTGGATTTTTTCTCAGTTTTTTTATGAAGTCGACTATTACGCCGTGTGTTCCTCTTTCTCCTACTACGTTTGCAAATCTATACATCCACCCTTGCATTCCGAAAGTATGGCAAAATGAGCTTATGAGTCCTTCTGATGCTAGTTTTGCAGCACCATATACAGATATCGGGAGTAATGGTCCGTATTCCTCAGGTAGTGGTTTCGGCTCTGTTTCACCATATATGACGCTGCTTGAGGAAAAAACTATTTTGTTGATGTCGCTCTTTCTCATTGCATCAAGTATGTTGTAAGTAATCAGGATGTCTTCTTTTGCGATAACTGGTTTTTTCGCACCTAATCGCACATCCGGATTTGCTGCTATATGAAATACTATATCATGGTTTTTTATGTACTTCTCGACTTTGTCTTTTTCTCTTAGATCTTCTTGAATGAAGGTAAATTTTTCGTTATCCATGTTGTGTTTTATGAATTCTTCTTTACCACTGCTTAAATTATCAAAAACAGTTACTTCGTAGCCTTTTTCAAGTAATTTATCTGCAAGGTGGCTTCCTATAAAGCCTGCACCGCCAGTTAGAAATGCTTTCATGTTGTTTTTCTCCTTATACTATTCGGTTTATAAATGAGCTGCTTAAGTATTTTTCTTATTGGCAAATTGGTTTTACAAAACCTTTATTAGAACACAAATAATCTCTTTAAATGTACATAGTGGGATGTGTAAATAATATGAGTAGGATTCATCGTGAGGGTTTGATGTTTAAATGGATTACTAAAGGTCATGAGATAACTGTTGGTTTTAGAAAAGTTTCTCGTAGTAAATGTAGCGTTTGTGGTAGGCGCATTCCTTCTGGTAATACTATGTGTGATGAGTGTTTTGAAAAAGAGAAAAAAATAAGTAAAAAATAAAAAAAAGATTTGAATAAATAAAAGTTGAATTTTTTTTTGCGATAATACTCAAAAAACTTAAGTTAATCTTATAATTTTTTGATATTTATTGCTTTTATACCTTTGTCGGTTTCTTCTGTTTCAAATTCCACTTCGTCTCCTTCATTTAGGAAGGTTCCTTGTGGAACTGATGTTCTGTGAACGAAGATATCGTTTCCTTCTTCACTTTCTATAAACCCAAATCCTTTGCGAGGGTTATACCATTTTACTTTTCCATTCATTTTATTATTTTCCTCCTTTAAAACTATGGAGTTTTTTTGTTTTATTATTTTTAGCACATTATTACATATTTTAAATAATTTTCTATCAGACCTTGTTTTTTTAGCTTGTGGGTTTATATAAGATGAGCTTATAACCAGGGCGCAATGCTTGGTAGCTTATTATCTAATGAGTTATTCTGGACAGTCATCCTTGCCTTCTATGCTTTTGGCGTTATTTTACTTACTAAAAAAGTCTATGATTATGGTATGAAAAAGCATGTTAAGAAGAGCATTGTTGTTTATTATAATCGCAAACTCATCCATATTCTTGCAGGTGGTGTTGTCGTTCTTTCTGTTCCTTTTGTCTTCAATAGTCCTTTTTATCCTTTGCTTGCAGGTGTTCTTTTAACTATTTTTACGCTTGTTTTTCATAAGTCTGGTAGGATTTTGTATTGGTTTCAAACAGATGATAATGTAAGTGATACGAGTTTTTGTCTTATGTGGGGTGTTGCAATTTTTATTTTGTGGACTATTTTTGATAATCCATGGATTGCAGTGATCCCTCCTGCATTCATTGCTTTTGGTGATGGTATCACAGGTATCGTTCGTAATTTTGGTTTTAAAGAAAGAAGTAAGCATCCTGTTGGAAATATTTACATGGCTTGTGTTTGTGTTATAATTGGTTTCTTTTTTGCCAAGTGGTCAGGTATTCCGGGTCTTGCTTTTTGGGGCATTGTAGCAGCAATTGTTGCTTCTGTTTTTGAGCGTTACGAGATAGGCCCTATCGATGATAATATTTTGATTACTGTCAGCTCTACTGCGATTCTTTTTGTTGGTGCGCATATAGGCTCGATTTTTTAAAAATTAGATTTGTAAATAAAAAAAGAGAGGTTTTTTAGTGTAGGATTAGACTTGGATCGCCGAATAGTTGCCATTGTTGTACCATTTTGGTATCCATCTCATCGTAGTTTCCTAGAAATGTGTTTAGATATTGTGTCATTGATTCTTGATGTAGTTCTCCTAGCACGTTTATGTTTTCATCTGAGTAGAGTTCAAAGAATTTTAGTTCAAGCCATCCATCGTATATCTCTAGATAGTCGTTTACTCCATTGTTGTCTGAGTCATCCATTGCGTGTGTTCCAAGTCCGGTGTTTGCAATGGTTGCAATACTTCCACCGTTCTTTTGGCTAGTTAGTTTCCATGCCCAGCAGCTTGTTGTTTTTCTCTGTGAAAATCTGACATCAAATTGGCCGTTGTTGCATCCTCCGACTAGTGTTACGGGTAGCTTTTCTTTATTTCTTAAAAAATTCATGTAAATAGGTTTGTAAAATGAAAGCAAAGTTGGTTTAAGACCAAACAGTGATGGCGCCCATCCTGTTGCATCAGGTGGGTAATGTATTCCCCATGCTTTTGGACTGCCGTGTCCGCAGAAATATGCAAATCCTGCTCCGTTGTTTATTGCTTTGTTTATGTCTCTTATCCTTAGTGTGTTTTCTTCTGTTGCATATAGTTCTACAGGATTGAAATCTGACATTATTTCTTTTGCTTTATCCATTATAAGGACTCCTTCGCTGATTTGGTTTTCATCAGCCCAATGATCGCCGCTTACAAGTATCAGGTTTTCAAACCATCCTGAAGGATCTGCAGTTTCATAGTCTATTATTTTGTTTACCATGTTTTTTGCTTCTATTTTGTTTCTGCATGGAAGTCTTCCAAAGTGTACATCTGGATACAAGTCCATCTCATCGATTACTCCATTTTCGTATTCTGCAAAAACATCGTTGTTGTTTGTATCCCAGCTAGAAAAATCTCCTTTGCTGTCATAAATATCTGCAAAGTATAAGTCGGATAGGAAACTTGGTTCAGGTATTTCCTGCGTCCCTTCTCTTATTAGTACATGGCTGTAGCGTGCAGGAACATTCCATTTTGCACTTTGCCCGTCTAATCCTCCCCCTAGAAGTACTGATTTTATTCCGTATTCTTCTATTGATTCTTTTATGCAGTATTTTATTTGTTCTGCTTCGTCTCTACCGCTGTATGTTTCATAGATTTCTCCTGTTGTAATAAGTTTTGTTTTTATGTTTTGTTCTTCTTTGTGGTTTGCTAGTTTTTGGAAAGATTTTGAAAACTTGCTAGGTGTGATTATTAATAATTCGTATTCGTTTTTTTCTTGTAAAATGGGTGTTTCTGGCTCTGAGTAATATACCTTTATTTTTACTTGTTCTGTAAAATCTATTTTATCTTCTGATGGTGTGTATGTTATAGGATAAATTCTTATGTTTAGAAATGTTTTATATTCGTTTTCTGATAGTCCTCCTCCAGTGTGATATGTTACAAAACTTGAAGGATACATATCAGAGCTTGAGTATATTTTTTCATCATCTTCTGTTAATGTAGAGCATGAACCATATGATAGTTTCTTTGAGATAGTTATTTCCTCTGTTGGATTGTATTCATATTGTACATCTAATATCTCTGTTCCAAAAGGAAATGTAAATGTTGTCAAATTTACAGGTATTACAGGCCTTCCATCACCTGTGCTATGAAAATCTGCCTCTTCTACATTTACTATTGTAAGACCACTACTTTCTCCTATTTCGGGTTCTGAAAAAGTGTATGTTTTTGTTATAAGACTTACTCCTTCTTCAAGGACTTCTATTTCTTCTGTGTCTTCTTTTTCTTCTTTGCTTGTTTGTTCTGTTATTAGATATGCACCTATTGCAGAAATTACAAGTAGTAACACAATAAAAACGGCTATATATTTACTCTTTTTTTCATTCATAATAATTCACCAAATCATAATAAATCTGCTTGTACTGTTTAAATATAATATATTCTATTATTTATATAATTATTGCTTTTATAATGGTATCTGGCATATTCTAGCATTTAACAGTGTTAGATAACGTATAATTATAAAAAATGAAATTTTTAATGGGATCTTTTATTTCTCTTTTTTCCCCATCTTTTAGGTTTATTGTGCCTTTTCCTGTGAAGTACTTTTCTTGAGAAACTTACCTTTTTAAACTTTGGAAAGTCTGCTTCTTCAATGTTTAACTCTTTGTTGCTTTGCACTCTTCTGAAATTATCATGATCGGGCTCTGTAAGAAGTGTTACTGCTGTTCCTTTTGCCCCAGCCCTTGCAGTTCTTCCTATACGATGAATATAGTCTGTATCTGTTTTTGGAACATCGTAATGATATACATGTGTTACATTTTGTATGTCAAGACCACGTGCTGCAACATCGGTTGCGACAAGCACATCTGTTTTCTGTTCCTTCAATCGTTCAAGAGACCTTGTTCTTTTATTCTGGCTCATGCCGCCATGAATTGCTGTTGCATTTATGTCATGGTCTCGAAGGTTCTTTTCTACTATGTCACATTCCCTTCTTGTGGCACAAAATACAATTGCAAGCCCATCTGTTTTGTTTTTTAGGAGATGAACTAGTATTGAAAATTTGTTTTCACGATCGTAAATATCATAATATATTTGTTCTAGCTTGCTTTCATCTACCTGGCTTTGAGTCTTAATTATCTTAGGATTTTTCAAGTGCCTATGCATCAGCCTGTCGATATTTCTTTCAATGGTTGCACTAAACATTAGAGTTTGTCTATTGCTTTTAGGCGTATAGTTGATTATTTTTTCAACGTCATCGATAAAACCCATTTCAAGCATTTTATCGGTTTCATCGAGTATTAAAAACCTGATTCCGCCAAGATTCATTGTTTTTCTTCTTAAATGATCGAGCATTCTGCCAGGTGTTCCAACCACTATATGGGATGTTTTAATTTTTTTAATCTGTGGTTCAATTCCTACACCACCGTATATGCTGGTTGTTTTGATTTTAAGCTCTTCTCCAAATTCTTTGAAAACGTCTGTTACTTGTATACATAGTTCTCTTGTAGGTGTTAGAACAACTGTTTGTAGTCCCTCTCGTGGTTTTATCTTATCAAGTATTGGTAGGCAAAAAGCAACTGTTTTTCCACTTCCAGTCTCTGCTTGTCCTACGACGTCTTTTCCTTTTATTATTTCAGGTATGCATTCTTCTTGAATGGTTGTTAATTCTTCAAATCCTTTTTCAACGGTTTTATCTTTGAGTTTTTGATTGATATTTAGTTCGTCAAATTTCATGTTTTCACCTTGTGTAAAAAAGTTAATGTTATATCTTTAACGGTATTTTTTTAAAATGAGTGCTTACAAGTCTTACAATTTTTTTCATTGCCTTTATTTAACCCGCCCTCATATTTTTCGCATTTGTCACTTTCAAAAACAGGTATTGATTTCTTTTTGCATCTAATTACTTTCTTGGATTTTTTTTCTTGTCTTCTATTTCTTCTTCGGCCCATGTTAAACTCCGCTTTTGTATTTACAATAAAAAAACAAAAAATTAGTAAGATTTATAATCTCATTTAATAAGAATTTCAAACTCTTTTGTTTTATTATTTAACTGTCTGATAATGTATTTACATTATTTATATAGTTTTGCATTTTATATAAATGCCTTAAATTTCCCCTGATAAAATGCTTTACTTTAAAACTTCATAAAATTCTTCGTAAGGGGTTTTAGATGAATATTCTGGCAACTTGTCATATATCTCTTTGAAAAATTTTAGTTTATGTGACTCTTCATGTGATTTTTTATCTTTCCAATATGTTATTATTATGTATTTCTCTGGTTTTATTTCCACATTTGTTAGATCTTTTTCTAAATAGCTTCCGATAACTGAGATTCCTGATATTTTTAGTAGTTTTGAGCCTAGAAAACCTTTTACCTCGTTTGTTTTTTGACAGAGCTCTTTTATGTTTTTTTGAAATTTTGTTTCTTGACCGGGGATTATCTCTATGTAATTGACTGCGCTGATTATGCTGTTTTTAACTCGAGAGTAATCTTTTTCCCAGTTTCCTTTTAAGACCTGCGAGTCTATATTTTCTCTTCTAAGCCATTTGTTTGCAATATTTGCACGTGCTCCTGAGTTGCAGTAAACCTGTACTTTTTTATCTTTTAAAAAATCAGAATAAAATTTTAGATCGTGAAGCGCTATGTTTATTGATCCTTTGATATGGTTTTTATAGTATTCCTCGCGTGTTCTTACATCGATTATCATATCGTTTGACAGTTTAAACCCTTCCTTTTTGCATATTATATATTAAAATGTTGTAGTAATATTTTTTCCAGTTAGACTTTAATAGAGTTCTTGCTTAATATATTCCTGTAAAATGACTAAAAAATATATTGAAAAAGATTGGAAGAAGGTTTTAACAAAGGAACAATATCAGATTCTTAGAAAAAAGGCAACAGAGCCTGCTTTTACCGGAAAATATCTTGATTTTAAGGGCAACGGCACATTTATTTGTGCTGCTTGCGGCAATCCTTTATTTTCTTCTAAGACTAAGTTTGATTCGGGTAGCGGTTGGCCTAGTTTTTTGGATATACTCTCAGAAGGTAGCGTTGATTTAAAACCTGATAATAGCTTTGGTATGAGGCGAATAGAGGTCGTATGCGGCCGCTGTGGTGGCCATTTAGG
>CAZQXW010000066.1:0-9974 GCA_964597365.1 uncultured Thermoplasmatales archaeon
GCAAGTTACAAGATTTCAGATGCAAATGCGGGTAGCATTATAATTGATATTTCGGTAGAAGATGAATTCGGTAATACCGGCTCACTTACTAAGATAATCTATGTGGTAGAAAAACAAGATTCTAGCCTACCTATTGTTACCATTATATCTGTTGCTGCGGGTATTTTAGTTTTAGTTTTTATTGCTTATTTTTTGAAGAAAAAAATTCATTTATTGCGTGTGGCGGATGTAGAAGACGAAATCGAGGAAGTAAAACGTCTTCAGGATGAAACTGCGCAGAAATATTACAAGGAAGGATCGATTTCTAGACAGGCATATGATTCACTGAGAAAAGAGCATTCTGAAAGGCTTGCTGAGCTTAAAGGCGATAGTGGGAAGCATAAATTGAGTGAGAGTAAGTTTATATCAAAATTAAGGTGGAATAAAGATGAATAAAAAGATTATGGTTGTAGATGATGACCCAGATATACTTGTATCTGTAAGAGAGGTCTTTGAAAAAGAAGGATGCAAGGTCATCGAGGCAAATGGTGGAAAAGAATGTTTATCATTGTTAAAAAATGGCGATAAACCCGATGTTATACTACTTGACATTATGATGCCGGATATCAATGGCTGGGATGTATTTACGAAGATAAAAGGTAAAGCAGGATGCAAGGGAATACCTGTTGTTTTTCTGACATGTAAATCCGATAAATACAGCAAGGGTTTTGGAAAATTTTCAGCTGATGACTATATTACAAAGCCGTTTAATATTAAGGATCTGAAAGAAAAAATACTTGATATCTTGAAGGATTAATATGAAAAACTTACGACAAACCCAGATAATGCAAGAGGTGCTTCGCACTCTTATTAAAAAAATCGGCAATTATACTTCAAGAGGATATGCTACAAATTTAATTGCAAAAGCAATACTGGGTCTTAGAGATGAAAACGATTCTTTCAACTATATATTAGTAAATGAAACCCGCTATGAGGAAGGGTTTAATGCTCTTACTGTATCTGAGGATATAAACGAAGTTGAGTCATATGAGTTTTATAGTGCCTTAAAAAGCTTAATCGAAGAAATAATGAAGTATTTTGAAAATCAGATGGATGTTCATTTTTTAAATGAGCTTCGTAACGATTTACCCGATGTCTTTTATTTCATCGATAATCTTGAATCTCAAAAGAAGGATTTTGATAAAAAACAAGTCATGATCGTAGATGACAACAAAAAATTAATTGATTTAGTTGTAAAAGGTTTTAGTGATATATCTGAAGAATACGAGTTTACCGAGGCAAACAGTGGAGTGCAATGTTTTGATTTGTTAACAAGTGGTTATACTCCAGAGATAATAGTTTTAAGTTATATGATGTCTGATGATAAAAGTGAGGAGATTTTTACAAGGATTAAAAATAATGATTCATGGAAGAATATACCTGTGATTTTAATAACTGGAAAAGATGATTCCGCAGGAGAAGACATCATAAAACAATCAAAAGATGATTTTATTTCTGTACCTTTTGAAGTTATAGATTTGAAGAAAAGAATTGATCAAAAACTCTCAGTTAAAAAATAAAAGAGGAAAAAAGGATGGCTTGCACATACGAGATTGTAGAGGAGCTAAGAGAGCTTGAAAGAAAAGGATTGCTCAACAAAGAAAATTATAACTCTGAAAAGACATATGAAGAGCATAAAAGTGATTTGGGAAATCTAAAGCAAGAATATTTTTCAAAGATTAGTCTTCTAAATTCTTTGTTAGAAAATGTTCCTGATTCAATTTATTTTAAGGATAAAAAAGGCAGATTTGTAGAGTTAAGCAAAGCAAAAGCCGAGCATCTAAATACAGATAAAAAAGATATAATCGGTAAAACCGATTTTGACTTTTATTCCTTTGAAGAAGCAAAAAAGATGCAAGACGATGAAAAACTTGTAATGAAGGATAAAAAGTTAATAGCAAAAGAGGAGCAAATCACAAGACCCAATGGTGAAAAAGCATGGATTTCTGTTGTAAAAGCACCCCGGTGCGATATAAATGGAAACGTTCTTGGAATAGTTGGAATATCAAGAGATATTACTGATAAAAAAATATCAGAAGAAAAACTAAGAGAAAAAGAGGAGAAGTTGAGAAATCTTTTCGACAATGCAAATGATCTGATACAAAGTGTCAATTCTAAAGGTTATTTTGAGTTTGTTAATAGAAAATGGAAGAAACTTCTAGGTTATTCTGATGATGAAATAAAAAATCTTCATTTTTCAGATATTATAAAATCAGAGTATCTACCACACTGTCAGCAAGTATTTAAAAGACTCTCAGAAGGAGAAAGCTTTGAAAATATAGAAGTTATTTTTGTAACAAAAAACAATGATGAGATTTTTATTGAAGGAAATATAAACCCTATAATCAAGAATGGAAAATTTACTGGGACACGTGGTATTTTCAGAGATATTACCGAGCGTAAAAAAGCGGAAAAAGCATTACATGAAAGCCAAGAAAGATACAAAACAATCTTCGAAAACTCAGCAGTAGGAATAATGATGACAGACGAAAAAGAAAACATCATCTCCTGGAACAAATTCACAGAAAACATACTACAAATGAACAAAACAGACCTACAACAAAAACCCGTACAAGACCTATACCCCAAAGAAGAATGGACAAGAATACGCAAAGAAAACATCAGAGAAAAAGGAATGCAACACCACCTAGAAACAAAAATGTACAAAAAAGACGGAAACACAATAGACGTAGACATATCAGTAAGCGTACTAAAAGACAAAAACCAACAAATAATCGGATCCATCGGAGTGATAAAGGATATCACTTATCAGAAGGAAGCGGAAAAAGCATTACATGAAAGCCAAGAAAGATACAAAACAATCTTCGAAAACTCAGCAGTAGGAATAATGATGACAGACGAAAAAGAAAACATCATCTCCTGGAACAAATTCACAGAAAACATACTACAAATGAACAAAACAGACCTACAACAAAAACCCGTACAAGACCTATACCCCAAAGAAGAATGGACAAGAATACGCAAAGAAAACATCAGAGAAAAAGGAATGCAACACCACCTAGAAACAAAAATGTACAAAAAAGACGGAAACACAATAGACGTAGACATATCAGTAAGCGTACTAAAAGACAAAAACCAACAAATAATCGGATCCATCGGAGTATTTAGAAATGTTACTGAAAGGAAGAAAATGGAGAGTAAAATAAACGAGATGAACAAGCTTTTAAAATCTGCTAATAAGAATCTTGAGAAAAAAGTACAGGAGAGAACTGAAGAAATTAGAAAGCTTTTAAAACAAAAAGACGAGTTTATTTATCAACTCGGCCATGACTTAAAAACTCCTCTTACACCGCTTAATTCTTTGCTCCCTGTTGTAAGAAAAAAACTAGAAGATGAACAATCGAAGAAATATCTTGATTTATCAATTCAAAATGTCAAGTATATGAAAAATTTAGTATATAAAACATTAAAATTGGCTCTTTTTAACTCTAGTTCATTTGAGCTTGATTTAGAAAATGTAAATGCTTTTGAAATAATTGACAGAGTGATAAAAAACAGGAGTAATGCAATAGATGAAACAAATGTGGAATTTGAAAATCTAGTATCTAGTGATACGATTGTTAGGGCCGATAAGCTACGATTTGAAGAATTATTAGATAATTTGATAAGTAATTCTGTAAAGTATTCAAAGGAAGAAGCAAAGATTACAGTTAATGCCGAGGAAGAGAAAAACAAGATTAAATTTTCAATTAAAGATACTGGTTGTGGTATGAGCAAAGAGCAAATTGAAAAGATATTTGATGAGTTTTACAAAGCAGATGAAAGCCGTCATGATTTTAACAGCAGTGGCCTTGGGCTTTCGATTTGTAAAAGAATTGTTGAAAAACATGGTGGAAAGATTTGGGCTGAAAGCAAGGGTTTAGAAAAAGGCTCGACTTTTTATTTTACCCTAGATATAGGCCAAAAGAATAATTAAAAAGAAAAAGATATATGGAAGAGATAATATGAAAAAAACCTTATTGGTAGTCGATGATAGTCCCGACATTACACTTACAATAAAAGGTCTTTTAGAGGAAGAAAGCGGTGATTATGAGGTAATAGTTGCCGAGAGCGGAGAAGAGTGTTTAGAAATCCTGGGTAAGGATTTTACTCCAGATGCAATTCTTTTAGATATCATGCTTCCAGGAATAGACGGTCTAGAAACTTATGAAAAAATAAGGGAAAATGATAAATGGTCAAACATTCCAATATTGTTTTTGACTGCGCGTACAGATCAGTTTACTGTAGGGCAGGGTCGTTTTCTAGGCGATGATTTTATAGAAAAACCTTTTGAGATAGATGATGTAAAAATAAGAATTGAGCGTGCGATAGAAAGGCACGCCTAGCTTTGTGCCTGTGTTTTACAGGATTCATCAGAGTCTATTTTCATACCATTGCTTGTAATTTCCATTGGTACAATCCTCTGAGAATGTGAAGCACCGCGTAGTTTATAGACTTCAACACCTCTCGATCTTTTTTTGACTCCCTGGAAGTTATAAAATACAAATATTCCATCTGCAAGAAATTCTTCTACTCCTGTATTTGAGAATTTATGTGGAGCATCTGATGATTCTGTTATCATGAAAGTAGTTAGATTCATTTCTTCGAAATATCTGAAGAGTTGCTCGATATAAATCCTGTATTGTCTTTTTGTACCAGAAAAAGCAGTTTCAATTGCAGAAATTGAGTCCAGTGCAAGCAAACATGCATCAAAATCTTCGGGTATAAAATCCAATACTAAATCAATGTCTACTGGAAGAGTCCCGCTTGCTTTTTCTAATAATGCCTCAATGGATCTTGCAAGTCTTATTGGTTGAAGTCTTTTAAGAGAGATTCTTCCTTTACCGTTTGCCCTCAGTATAATCTGCTCATCACTTCGCTCTATTTCTTCAACGTTAAATCCGAAGGATAACATATGATCTCTAAGTCTGTCAGGGCGCTCTTCCATTGATAGGAAGACGCAGTCTCTACCCTCTGCTGCCTTGTTGTATATTGTCTGTGAACAAAATATTGTTTTACCGCATCCCGGCCCACCTGCAACTATTATGTTTGCACCAGTTGGAATGCCTTTTTCAAGTAAAGTATCAAATCCTTTTATGCTGGTATAAATGAATTTTTCTTTGTTTTCTTTTTTAGCTTTAGCTTTTTTAGGTTTGTCTTTGGCTTTTACTATTGATTCATCTATCAAAGGTGTGTCAAATGTGTCCTGTGCAGATATATTTGAAACATCTTCTTCGGGAAGAACTGTTTCTTGCTGGCCCATTTGCATCATTTTTGTTTGTGAGCCTGCAGAGTCTCCAAGTATATCTGATTTTGATGTTTTTACAGAGCCCATTTTTTCAAGTATTTCTTGTTTTTGAACAACGTTCATGTTAAAAGGAGCGGTAAGGCAAAACTCTGGTCCTTCCATTGTTTCGATGGTAAAATCTGATTTGTCAAGTACTGGGTTAAATGATAGGTCTACATCTTCTAATATGTCAAGGTCTTCTTCGGTTTTTTCACCTGTAATTTCCTCTACTTTTTTTATGACATCTAGATGTAAATTGTCAAGGTTTATCTCTTCTTTGTTTTCTTTGGGTTTTTTCTTGGTTTTAATCTTTTTTTGTTTTGGTTTTTTCTTTTCTTTTTGTTTGGTTTCTTTTAATTTTTTAAGTCTGAGTTTTTCTGCTTTTTTAGCTTCTTTTCTCTTTTGTCTATCTATAGCACGTGCTCTTGCGCGTGTTTCTTTTTTCATTTTAAGTTTTTGTTTTTCTTTTGCTTTTAGTTCGTTTTTGGGTTTGTTGTTGAAAATATTTTTAAAGGAAAAAGTTGAATTTTTGTCTTCTTTTACTTGCTTTTTCTCTTTTGCTTTATCAAGAAGACCTTTTTTAGAAGAAACAGAGAACTTGATTTTTTTCTTTTTTCCTACCATCCCATCAATCCACTTATATATGGTAAACAATTATGTTTTTAATAAAAGTTTGCTTTCAAAATGTTTCATAAAAGTCGTTGCATATTATTAAATATAATTTATTATATTGGGCGTAGAGGACATCTGGTTTAATATGAGCTTTATAGGAAAAAATATAATTGATTTGATAGGAAACACCCCTCTTGTCAGGATAAACAAGCTTAATCCTAATCCAAATACTATTATTTATGCGAAGCTGGAGGGCAATAATCCTGGTGGTAGTATAAAGGACAGGATTGCTCTTAAGATGATTGAGCAGGCCGAAGCAGAAGGCTGTCTTACAAAGGGTAAAACAATTATTGAGCCTACCTCAGGAAACACAGGTATTGCTCTTGCAATGATTGGTGCTGTTAAAGGTTATGATGTAGAAATTGTTATGAGTAGTGCTGTATCTGTTGAGCGTAGAAAAGTAATCAAAGCCTTTGGTGGCAAGATAACTCTTACTGATGGTACTCTTGGCACAGATGGTGCTATTTTAAAAGCACATGATCTTGTGAAAAAGTATCCTGATAAGTATTTCATGCCTGATCAGTTTTCAAATCATTATAATAAAATGGCTCATTATGAGACTACTGCTCGTGAAATTCTTGATCAGACCAGCGGCAAGGTTGATTATTTTGTATCAACGATTGGAACTTCTGGCACGATTATGGGTGTTGGTAAATATTTAAAAGAGTTTAATTCTAATTTAAAAGTTGTTTGCGCACATCCTACCCGGGGTCACTATATTCAGGGTCTTAAAAATATGGAGGAGGCGATTGTTCCTTCTATTTATGATTCTTCAATGATTGATACCGAGGTTATGATTGAAACAGAAGATGCTTTTGAAATGACAAAGAAGCTTGCAAGAAAGGAAAGTATTTTTGCAGGTATGAGCAGCGGTGCTGCGATGATTGCAGCAAGAGAGACTGCGAAAAAAGCAAAAAGTGGTGTGATTGTAACTATCTTTCCTGACAGAGGGGACAGATATCTTAGCACTGATTTGTTTGATGAATAAGGTTTTTTTATGAAAACAATTGGTCTTATCGGTGGCTCGACTTGGGTTTCTACAAAAGAATATTACAGGATAATTAACGAGGAGACAAATAAAAGACTTGGCAAGAAACACTCGGCTAAGTGCATTCTTTATTCTATTGATTTTGAGCAAGTAATGGTTAGAAACTGGGAAAACTTTTCAGAAGTGGCAAAGTCTTTTATAAAAATTTCAAAAATACTTGAAAACGCCGGTGCAGATTTTATTGTGATATGTGCTAATACTCCTCATAAAATAGCAGATGAAATAGAGGAAAGTATTGGTATTCCACTGCTTCATATAGCAGATGCCACGGCTGAGAAGATAAAAGAAGAAAATTTAGAAAAAGTAGGTCTTCTTGGAACCAGTTACACAATGAACGAGGGTTTTATTAAGAAGAGAATAAAGGACAAATATGGAATTGAAGTGATAGTTCCAGGCTCTTCTGATCAAAGGATTATAGAAGATATTATAGAAAGTGAGCTTAGTTTTGAAATTATTAAGGATTCCTCCAGAGAAGAGTACAAAAAAATAATTGAGAAACTAAAGTCTGATGGCGCCCAAGGTATTGTTCTTGGTTGTACTGAAATACCACTTCTCATCAAAAAGGATTCTGTAGATATTCCTGTTTTTGACACAACTAGTATTCATGCAAAAGCAGCGGTTGAATTTGCTTTAAAGGATTAGTTCCTCGGGTTCTGCTATCTCTATATAAATATGGCATTCTCTATACGCGCTTTCTAGTTTTTCTTCGATTGTATCCAAATAGTCATAACTTGTGTTATATTCCTGTGTTTTTTCTTTGAAGAGCATAAAGGACATTTTGTATAGTCCTGTTTTGTTTATGGAAAAGCTGTAATTGTATTCCCATTGTGCTGTCCATTCCCGATTAATATCTATTATGCTGTGATTTAAAGCTACATTTTTTTTATCTAAAAACCATGCATTGTGATACGTTGTTATATTTTCGTTTGTAGTTTGGTTTATAAGCCATATTTCTACTGTGTAGTTTATTTGTTGATATTCATGGTTTGCAATGCCTATTATCACGTTTGCTGTATCATTTGTTGTAATATTTCTTGGGTAGTTATCTGCAATTCCTTCTGAGCCTAAGATATAGAATTCCGTAAATTTTTCTCCTGTTTTTGGCGTTGTAATTACATATACTAAAGATCCGCAGGCAATTATAATTGATGCGATTAGTATTATGTTTAATGCCTTGTCAAATTTGTTTTTTGAAGAAGGCAGGTTTATTTTAAAATCTATTGTGAATCGTTCTTTTTTATCTGTTTTAATCCATCTGTATACTGCAATTACTCCTAGTGAAATTGTAAATATCGACAGTGAGTTTATTATTGATTTTAGTGTTATTCCCCACATTGTGTAGTTTAGCCCGAGTGTTATGAGTGGTACTACCGCAATTGACAGGCCGAAGCTTAGCGCTATTCTTTCTATTATATCTATTCCTTTGTCTGTTTTTTTGTTTGGAAAAAGTGCAAATATTAGAACGTATCCTGGGATAAATAGGATAGATGGAAGCCCCAGGATTATCCTTAGAGTTTGATTTATGTTTAATACTGCCACGGGGATCAGAATAGTTGTTAAAATTAAGCATAAAATAATGTCTATTGGATAATCTTTGACTGAGAGTTTCATCGCCCCTATCTTCCCATATTTTAGATATTAAATTCTTTTATTATATTTTTCTTTCAAAAATAGAAAAATATTTAAGTAGCAATTATGCATACATAACAAACGTAATTTTTACAAATTACAAAATTAGAGGATGGGATGCAGATGATCACTTCGATCACGACCACTACAACTACTACTGCAACAACCACTACTACAGCGGCAGCTTCGGTAAATATTGCTTCTAATCTTGGAATAATTGGAACCGTTGCCCTTATTTTGCTTCTTATCTCAAAAGAGCTCATCTCATCTCATGGAATGGATAGGACCATCTCTTTTTCAAATATTTTAAACATACCAATAGTTCCTCTTTTAATGATGTTTATATTAAGTGTTTTTACAAAAATTGCGACTGTTTTAAGCTAGAATCACCGGGCATATTACAAAAAGAAAAAGGTTTACAACAGTGTGTGAGACTGTGACACCTATTATTGTTTTTGTTTTGTAGACTACAAGAGCATAAAGTAATCCTATTGCAAATACCAATACGCAGTCTAGAAAAGACAGATTTCCTATGTGAAGCGATCCAAAGATAAATGTTACAAAAAGTATTCCCTTCCATTTTCCAAGTATTTCTATTGCTTTATTCTGAAGAAGTCCTCTGAATACTATTTCTTCCATAAGAGCAATTGATACAAGAAACACTATGAATACTACTACTATATTTTTTATTGTTAGAAACTGAATTATCGGGTCTGGCTTTAAAATAAAGTATTCTGCAACTCCCATAGGGATTCCAAGTACCATTATTCCTATTTCAATAGGGATATGCTTTGTTTTTGGCATTCTTACCCCGCAGTCTTTTAGTTCTATTTTTTGTTGGATTTTTATGACTATAAATGCCAGATATATTGCAGCTCCTGTTATTATGAACCATGCGATTTGTGCAAAGCTTGAGAGTGGCAAGACTAGGCTCATTATTCTTATTAGTGGGGCTAGTGTGAGTGCAAGAAGAAGAGAGCCCAGTCTTTCTCTGCCCTTTATTAATTGTTGTAAAAAATTTGCGGGCTTGTTTTTTGATTTGGTAAAAACGTTGTGAAGTGTATCCATTATCAGTTTTGATTTTGATATGAATAAGTAGTGGATAAGTAGCATTGAAAGAATTATGAAATGAAAAAGTATACCTACTGTTACATCGGCATATGAAACCGAGATTTCAGCAAGTGTTATTAGTATTAAATAAAATAGAAGGTAGATCCCATCCTTTATTTCTTTCATTGTGCATTTTTAAAATAAAAACAGCGTTTTTATAAATTACGGTAAAATTACAAATGCATTATA
>CAZQXW010000067.1:0-9889 GCA_964597365.1 uncultured Thermoplasmatales archaeon
CGGTACAGCTCTCTGCAGATGTTGAGAAGAAATCAAGGATGTGCTCTTTATGAGGGTCGACCGTTATTACCTTGTCGGCATTTAGGCTTATAAGATCGGCTATCGCCTTTGCACTTATTGCTTCTCCTTCTTGGAATTTTGTGTCTTGCCTTGCATATCCATAATATGGTATCACGACTGTTATTTTCTTTGCACCAGCTTCTTCAGCAGCGTTTTGCATTAAAAATAGTTCAACTAAGTTTGGATCAGGATAAGTAGTTTGTACAATTACTACGTGTTTTCCTTTAACATCATCAAGTATTCTAAAATAGAACTCTTCATCTGGAAATCGTTTAGAAATTGTTTGTGAAATTGGTACCTTAAGTTCTTTTGAAAGATCTTCTGAAATAGACTTCGATGCAGTTCCGCTCAAAATATACATTTTATTACAAAGTCTAAAATACTTAACACATTTTTACATGTTTCGAATAAAATTGATATCTCTTGAGAAAGATTTAATATGTAGTACTCAATTTAATTGGTAAATTATGATGAGGTGGATGTAAACGAGCTTTAAGAAGGTGTTTTCACTATTAATCGTTTTATTGCTATTTTCAAATTTTTTATTTACGTTTAATGCCAACGCTGATCAGAACATAAACAACAAAGTTGATGCGGAAATTACAATAACATTCAAAAGTGCCACCGATTTTGATGTTAATATTGAATGCAATGTTGAAAAGATAACTTTGTCTTCTTCAGGAAAAACCTATACAAATGAAGAAATTGAAATCATATCAAACACAGATCTTGAAAAAATGGGGGCGATAAAATATGCTCTTAAAACGATGATATACGACCAACTTAGCGATGTGTTTATCGGTTCTAATATAAACCCAGTAGATGACCTTTTAGAGTATCAAGATTATAGATTTTATGACTCTTACTCTGTTAATCTTACAAGTTCTTTTTTCGATTTAAACGAAAATGTTAGTGCATACGAATTAGTTAATGGTGTATTAGACATCGGGGCAACTGTTGATTATGATTTTGTTTTTAAAGCAAATCCGGGATGGAATACGACTTATACAGTTCAACTAGGACAAGACTATACGTTTGAATTGACCGATGGGAAAACAAGTGGAAAAAATATTGAATGGAAGATATTAAATGGTACTGGAGAAAGCCCCGATGGGGAAATACTACTGATAATTTCTAGCAAAAATCCCACAAGCAGGTTAGAAAGAGAAAGTATAACACTAGATTTCATACTTGAGGAAAAAAACAAAAAAACAGAACTATCTGCCAATGTAAATCTCAATGGGATAAATATCAGCGATTATGATTTTTTACCAGAATTCATTACAGATCTTGAACTTGTTCCATCTGACGGGATAAGGCTTTTTGTAAAAAATGGATTTTTGTCATGGGATGAGATATATCAAAAAACAGTTAAAGACATAGAAGAAAAGATCAAGAGTAATTTAGAAACAAGTACCTTTAATCAGACTTTAGAAATAGCGGCTTTATGGGACAATGAAAGTGCCAGTGAATGTGTAAATCCATATGATGTTGAATTTATGGATGATGAGCCGTCTGTTATATCGGTTCTAAAAGACAAGGATATAACTTTGTTGATAGAGCAGGTCACTTCAAATGCCCTCTTTGGCTTGGTAAATGCTGGGGCAAAAGCAAATTTGAATGAGCAAAGCATAATTTTCGGAGATAAACTTGACGAAATAGGTTATGATTACAATATAACTCTTAAGATGCCTGATGGTATAGAGTTAGATGGAGAGAACAATTATACTTGGAATGAAAACAAAAATTTTTCTGGTCTAATAGAGTCTAAGAAAGCGCCAAAGTATAACCAGGAAGAAATCAAAACAGAAATAGACTTAGAAGTAAAGAGTGTGGATTTGAATCTCCTGAGTTTTTTCACAGGCAGTCCAAAAATAGTCTTGGATTTTTTTGCAGAAGGAGAAAAAAATTACAATGTAACAAAGATACCGCCGGAGTTTTCTTTACCTGACAAAATAGAAATAGATTATCTAAATTCAGATTCTTTACGTATTTGTATAGATGAAAACATATTCAAAAGCGATCAAGTAAACGCTTTTTTGGATAACGAAAAAACATTTTTTGAAAATAAATTGAGACGTGTTGTAAGTGGTCTTGAGGTCAAAGGAAATACTGACAAAGATTCGTTTGATGAGTCTTTAGTGTGGAATCAAGACATAAATAATATGGATAGTGAACAACCAGTCAAGACTAGAACATATGCATATACAACCCATCCAATAGGTTTGCATTTATCAATAATACCACCATCTGTAAAAATACCTGATCAGACATATAATTTTACAGGCTTAAAAAATCAATCAGTTACATATAAAATACTCTTCCCAAGTGGAATAACTGTAGATGTAAAGGACAAATATGGGAAAGCAGAAGTAAAGAAGACTGAAGATGAACGCCAATATTTGGAGATAACTTTCTCATCAGAGGAATCTAATATGAGCGTGGATGTAACTTGTCTTTTGACTCCGTCAACTCTGTTTGTTATAGGCTTGTTTACCCCTTGCATCATTAGTATAGTAATCACAATCATAATCCTAATAGTTGTCATTATGCTACGCAAAAAAAGAAAAGGTAGAGGACCTAAAAGGCAAAGAGAGCCAGTTTATGAAGAAAGAGATGCAGGGTATGAGGATCAGGATTACTATATTCCTCCACCGCCGGGCTCAAAATAAACTAAAACGTTATTTTAATAAGAACTTCAGGAGCAGGGGAGTTTTTTTAAGCAATGGCTTTACAAGTTTTGAAGGAAAATCAATATCGCCGTAAGTATTGATAATTTCAATTATTCTTTCGTCTGTAAAATTGGATATATACTTGTCAATTTTTTTATCAGATAATTTTTTGAATGCGCTTCTAAGCCTCATACCCTTAGAAAGTTCTTTACCAATGGTTTCTAAACATGCTTTTTGATATTCTTTAAGAAAATCTGAAGAAAAATTGTTGTTTTTTATGGACTTGTTAGCAATTTGTGAGCATAAATTTGCACAATAAATTCCTGGGAAAATGCCTCCACCTGATGTCGGCTTGACATGCGCGGCTGCATCGCCTACAATCATTACATTATCTAAAACATTTCTTTTGATAAAACCAATAGGTATTGCCCCACCAAGGCGTTTTTCAATTTTAGCATTTTTAAGAATTTTAGATGATTGTTTATTTTTGAAAAAAGCATCTAAATATTGCCTGGGTGAACAATCTGCGGTCTTGTTTGTACAAAGCCCAACTCGGGCATTTGTTCCTTTTTTATTTGTTGGTATTATCCATGCAAAAAATCCAGGTGCAACTTTGTTTCCTACGAAGATATGGACAAAGTCGGGTTCTAAATTTACATTGGTTACTTGGGCACCTGCACTGTATAAAAATTCTTTAGGCTCAGGCATTTCAAAAGACTTTCTAACAGTCGAAAAAGGACCGTCAGCGCCTATTAAAAGTTTGCAGAAAAAGTTAGTTTTTTTAGAGTTTTTGAGTTTTAAACCCTCTGTTTTACGAGATATTTTGTCTATTTTATTATTGGTTAAAATCTCTACTTTTTCTTGTTTAGCCATTTCTGCTATATTTCGATCGAATTTGATACGGTCAATTACTAGAGCACGGGTTTTGTCGCCACCTACAGATAAAATGTTATCCGAAGGGGAATGGATATGAGCACCCTTTATCTTGTTCTGTATACTATCTTTTTTTGGTATATTAAAATCTTCAAAAATTCTGGCAGTTATAAGACCTGCGCAGTTCATTGGTGCGCCTATCTGTTTGTTTTTTTCAAAAACTACGACTTTGTGATTTTTCTCTGCGATTTTATTTGCAACAAATAGTCCAATTGGCCCTGCTCCGACAACAGCTGCATCATAGTTTTGAATTCGCATACAAAACGTTCGTAATATTCCAAAGATTTATAATAGAATCGCAGTTACACAGCGTGTGGAGCGGGACAATGATTTCTAGTGCTTTAAAAAGACATTTGTTACTACAAAACATCGGATTTGTATATATCTTCTCAAGAAAAAGAAATAAAAAGAAAGAAGAGTTCGAAAAAGAGCATGAATTTAAAAACAGGCTTTTATGCCGTTTTGTGTTTGATGGAACCGGTAAAAAAGTAGGTGAAAGCGTAGGTGTCGACGAGGATGTTATTATAATAAAATCCAAGAAAAAATATCTTGGAGTTCCTATAAAGCATGTGGAAGAAGAGGGCAAGACTCTTCTTGTAAAAGGACTTGTTGATGACTACAACGCTGAGATGATGGGTGAAAAATGGCGCAGGGAAAATTTTAAAGAAATAAGATATGATAACAAAAATGATGAATTTTGAATATAAAATGGTGATAGTTACAAGAAAAGATTTGAAACTTTCACCAGGAAAACTTGCAGCACAAGTAGCACATGCTGCAGTTAATTGTGCGCTTTCTACTAAGAAGAATAATTCCAAATGGTTTCATAAGTGGCAGACTGAAGGGGCAAAAAAGGTTGTTGCAAAGGTTGCTTCTGTTGATGATTTTTTTGCATTAAAAGAAAAAGCAGAAAAACTGAAGATATCTACATCTTTAATTGAAGATGCAGGTCATACTGAAATTGCTCCTGGTACAAAGACAGTTTTAGGTATTGGCCCTGCACCAGATAGCATTATTGATCAGGTAACTGGTGATTTGAAGGTTTTATAAAAAGATTATTAGGTTTTTAGCTGTTTTGTATTTATATCATATGAAAAGTGAGATAAGAGTACTTGGGATTGATGATTCTTCTTTTGAGTTTAATGATAAGTTTTCAGATATTATAGGCGTTATAATGCGCGGCGGTAACTACATAGAGTGTATTCTCAAAGGCTCTGTTGAAATTGATGGTGACAACGCAACAGATGCCTGTGTTGATATGATAAATAAAACAAGGCATAAAATGCAGCTCAGAGCAATTCTTCTCGATGGTATTGCTCTTGGGGGTTTTAATGTAGTAGATATCGAAAGGTTGTATAGTTCAACCAATATTCCAGTTGTAACTGTTACAAGAGATAGACCATGTTTTGAAAAAATTAAGGATGCTTTAAAGAAACATTTTAGTGATTGGGAAAAAAGATTTGCCCTTATTAAAAAAGGAAAGCTTTACGAAGTAAAAACATCTCATAATCCTATATTTATTAAATGCGTGGGAATTACACTTGAGCAAGCAAAAGAAATAATAAAGATATCAACAATAAGGGGTGTTATTCCTGAGCCGATTAGAGTGGCTCATCTGATAGCATCTGGTATAAAACGTGGTGAAAGTTATGGGAAAGCCTAAAGCAAAAGTCGATAATAAAAAATGTCTAGCATGCTGTGGATGTATATCTGTATGTCCACAAGACGCGATTTCATGGATTGGGGGAAAAGCAAAAGTTGATCCTAAAAAATGTATAAGCTGTGCGATATGTATTAGAACATGCCCAGTTGGCGCAATAAGTGGTGATGCTCAATGAAATACGATGTAGTAGTAATTGGAAGCGGGCCTGCAGGAAGTGTTACAGCAAGATTTGCTGCTGAGGGCGGTGCAAAAGTACTAGTCCTTGAGAGAAGAGCAGAAGTAGGAGTACCCGTACTATGCGGTGAGGGAATCAGCAGAAAAATAGATGCATGGAACATACTTGAAGGGAACCGATGGATTGCGGGGAAAATGGATGGAGCAAAGATATATTCTCCAGATAAAAGCTGTGTGACCCTTGATGCGGAGCAAGCAGGAAATGAAACAGGATACGTAGTATATCGTGATATTTTTGATCAAACACTTGCACAAAGCGCTATAAAAGCAGGCGCAGAATATATGATGAATACTAAGGCAATAGGACTCATCAAAGAAGGAAATGAAATAAAAGGAGTTATTGCCGAGCATTTTGATGAAAAACTAGAAATTGAATGCAAAATATTAGTGGCAGCCGATGGAGTTGATTCAAAAGTTGCTCAATGGGCTGGAATAAATACAATTCTCAAACCACATGATCTGGAAACTTGTGCACAATACACGCTCACAGACATTGATGTAGAGCATGCATATTGTGAGTTTTATCTCGGAAAAGAAATAGCCCCCGGTGGATACATATGGGTTTTTCCAAAAGGAAAGAGAATTGCAAATGTTGGAATGGGTATACTGGCAAGTCTTTCTGAATCTGGGATGGTAAAAAAACTTCTTGATGATTTCATAGAAAAAGATCCAAGACTCAACAAAGGCAAGAGCCTGAGATTTATCACTGGTGCAGTACCCGTTTCAAATCCTGCAGAGGAGACAGTTGCAGATAATCTAATACTAGTGGGAGATGCTGCAAGACATGTCGATCCAATTACAGGTGGCGGACTTACACATTGTCTTGAAGGCGGAAAAATTGCAGGAGAAGTAATTGCAAAAGCAATCAAGAAGAAAGACTATAGTGCAGACTTTTTATCAGAATATGAAAAAGGCTGGAAAGAAGCATTTGGTCAAAAGATAAAACGCAATTATCTCGTAAAAGAAATGATGCTTGAAATGGATGATAAAACGTTCAACAAACTTGCAAATGCTCTTTCAAAAGTAAAGTTTGATGAGATAAGCACACATGGTCTTGTAAAAGAAGTTGCAAAACACTTGCCAATTTCCACAAAACTAAATGCTTTGCTGAAACATAGAAAAGAAATCAAGGAGCTTAAAAAGAAATGAAATTAGGGCTTATCTGCAATTATCATGTTAAAAAAGCATGTTCTGCTGCAGATGATATCTATAATTTTTTATGCAAAGAAAACGAAGTTTTTCCTGAAAATAAATTTGCAAAAGGTAAAAAATTAAAAGGATACAGCATGGAGGAGATAAACAAAGAAGCAGATGTTGTGGTAACAGTTGGTGGAGATGGGACGATACTTCGTGCTCTTGAAAAAATAGACAAACCTGTTTTTGCGATAAACTCTGGAGGGATGGGTTTTCTTACAGAAGTTGAATCAAAATATGCAAAAGAAGGTTTGCAAAGAGTATTAGATGGAAAATACAATGTTGAGGAAAGAGCAAAGATTAAGGTAACAATAGATGGAAAAAGACTTCCTGATGCTACTAATGAAGTTACAGTTCAAACCTCACGAATTGCAAAAATAATTTATTTACAGGTGTTAATAGAAGGAGAGCTTTTGGAGACTTTTGGTGCTGATGGAGTAATTGTTGCAACACCTACAGGAAGCACTAGTTATGCTTTAAGCGCTGGTGGACCTATTCTTGACCCTGGCGTAAATGCAATGGTCATAGCACCTCTTGCACCATTTAAGCTTGCAGCACGCCCATGGGTTGTTCCTCTTGAAAAAGAGATACAGATAAAACTTCTTCATAAAAGTAAGGGCTCAAAGATTGTAATAGATGGTGAATCGCCTATGGAAGTAACACCAGATAGCAAGATTTTTATAACTGGATCTGAAGAAAAAGCAAGGTTTGTTCGTTTTGGTGAAAGTTTTTATCAGATGGTTCGTCTTAAACTTGTGAGATAAAAAAATGTCGTTTTTTAAAAAGAAAAAAGCTGATAAGACCAGGGAAATTAATTGGAAAATTAGCAAAAAGTGTCTTAATCTCATAATTGAAAGTGCAAAGTCTGTTTATCCAAAAGAATTTGCTGGGCTTTTGCGTGTTGATGATGAAGATAAATATCTGATTTCTGAGGTTATATTGATACCTGGCACTGTATCAGGTGATTCGCATGCGATTTTTAAACTTCATATGATGCCTGTTGATTTTAAGATTGTAGGAACTGTTCATAGCCATCCAAGTCCAAATGCTAATCCATCTGATGCTGATTTAGAACTTTTTAGAAAACATGGAAAAGCACATATTATAATGGCTTCGCCGTATAACAAAGATTCTTGGAGAGGTTATGACTATAAAGGCGATCAAATAGATATTGAGATTATCTAAAAGATAAGATTTTATACAAAAAAGCATTATAAGTTTGCTGAGAGGATGGAAGGCACAGCAGTTGATATAGTAGTTTTTGCTCCGTTAGCACCAATACTTGGTGTGCTTTTATTCTGGTTCATAAAAATGCTTTTTATTGAAAGTCAGAAGTATTTCTTAGAAAAAATAAGGCCGAAACATGATGCTTTCTGTAAGTTCACTAATTTTTTAGGTGTTTTGTTTCAAACGATATGTCATGCTTTAGGTTACACTATCACAAAAAGCGGGATATCAGATTTTTATATAAGTGTAAACTACGGAAAAGTAGCTCCTAAAAAAGAGAAAAAGGGTGTTTTTGAATGGATTGCGAACGCCTTTTTGTTTGTCGGGCCTTTTTTTATACCTGCCGTTATGCTTCTTGTTTGTTTGGTTTTTTTATTAGAAGAGGGCTTTTCCACCACAACCCCATCACATCTCTTTGATTACCGGTATACGTTTGGAGGGCAATTGGCGGCTTTTGGCTCAAGTCTTTATAGTTTTTCAGCTAACTTTTTTAATTTTCTGATAAATATTGATTTGTTTCATCCCGGCCATCTAGGATTCTTTATTTTGTTAACTCTTCTAGGCCTAGGTATAAGACCAAGTTATATTGGAGAAAAAAAAGTAAACAAGGTCGATCTTTTTTATGATCTTAGAAACATAGGGGATTTGATTACTCATAAACCGCTTTACGTTATTTTGTTATTTGTCTTCAGCTACTTGTTCTTCTATATATCCTTTTATCTTGATCAAGCATACTACGTGGTTTTGTTCTCGGTTTTTGCTTGGCTATCTATAATCTCTATTGCTGCTATCTTTGTATCACACCTGATAATTATTTTGATATTTTTTACAGACAGAATAGAAGGTAGAAAAAAAATAATTCCGTATTTGACAATTCCTTTGTCATATATACTGGCAAGAGTTGCTTTTGTTTACATAAAAACTGATTTGGATTTAAGCGTGTCTTTTTTGACTATGGTTCTTTCAACAGCATTTGTTATATATTTGATATTGAAGCCTAAAGGCGATAAATTTAAAACCAAAAGAATGATAAAATGGTTCAAAGGTAAAAAAACAGAGGAGAAACAAGATGAATGACGAAGAAATATTAAAGAATGAGAAACTAGAGAGAATTTTATCACCACATCCTCTATCCTTCATGAAATTTCAATCATTATGCATCTTTCTACTTGTATGGGGAGTACTTGTCGGTTGGATGGTAAATTTTTCAGATTTTAGAGGCATCTTTGCAGGCGGAAACTTACCAGATTATTTGTTTATTATTCTTGCATGGGGAATGGTTCTCCTCGTAATAGGAATCATTGCCGCTCTTACAACCATCAGATGGAGCATATTTTTCATGTATGCCGGCGTGGTTCTAGGCGGAATAGGGCTTATGGCATGGCAAGGTTGGTTAGACGCTGCGGGTGTTTTCATACCGTTTTATACCCTTGCAATATCAATAATAGGTTTTCTTCTGGTCGAGTGGTACAGAAGAAGTCATAAATACATTATTTCAAATCAACGTATAATTTTCAAAGGAGGGATTGTCACTAAGGAAGAAAGAACCCTTAGATATGATAAAATCTCTGATATAAACGCAAAACAAGGTGTGCTAGGGCAGATTTTTGGCTTTGGGACAATAATCCCAATATCTCAATCAGGTTTTGGGCTTGGTGCTGATCAATCATTTGCAGCAGGTGGGGTTTCATTAGGTGAAAAGAAAGTAAAGCTTATGGGTCTTTTTGGAGGAGGACGTGAAGTACAGACTCCAAGAGCAAGAAGTTACTATGAGCTTCATGGTGTACACCCTTACAAGTCTGTAAAAAAACAGGTTGAGGAGCTTGTACAAGGCAGTGTTATAACGCAGTATCAGCAAGAGCAAGTATCATTTCAGAAAGAACAAGTTGATATACAGAAGCAAATG
>CAZQXW010000068.1:0-9489 GCA_964597365.1 uncultured Thermoplasmatales archaeon
ACCTTGTTGAAATTGGCCTTCACGTCCTCAATAATGGCCTCCTTGCTAGCACAGGATTTCAAGTACCATAAAACATGGTCCTTTTCCATCCGGGCAAGATCCGGGATCTCTTCTCCATCGCGCATGGGTATTGTTTTGGCATCCCAGTTGACCGGATCATCCGGGTTATCATCCTCTGAAACCTCATCGGGATAATCCATTATATCCCCGTCAACCGGTTCAGCCGGTTCCCTTTTTGTTCCGGAAAAGTTGAACTTTACCTGCGCTTCCTCCTGCGCGGCAAGTACCGCGTCTTCCTCCTCAGCCTTCTCGATCACAAACCTTGCAACCGCCTCCAAATGGCTTATCTGTTCCTCCGGCAATGGGCCATGCGGAGCCTTGCGGTTAATTTTCGATTGATCGGATGTTTTGTACTCAATGACGATTCCGGATGACTGCCATGTGATTTTTTTGATAACCATAATATTTCTTTCTCCTTAATTTTTACCTCAAAGGGTTCAGGATTCTTTTTGCTATTTCGCGTGTCTCATAAAGGTCCGACTTTAAATAGGCGAATGCCTTGTCGGGATCGCTTTTAAGAACCTTGTAAAAGTCCTTGCCATCCACATCGTCAGGACGGTCCGGGTATACACACCCGAGCACCTTGGCCACGTCCGACAGTTTGCCCTTGGCATAGCGGTCATAGAATCCCCATATCTGGCGAATATCCGCTATCCTGTCATCTAACCAGCGTCCCTTGTAGACGTTGTAAAACGGCTGTACCCCGATAAGCCATGAACGCTTAAACAGGAACGGTATGTCGAACTCAGCTATGTTGAATCCAACCCAACGGGTATATTCTCCTGTCCAGCTTTTTTCGATCCGTCCCCAGAAAGCCCGCAGCATTTGCGGTTCCCCTCCCGCGCTTGCCTGCATCAATACCGGTTCATCTTCCTTTGGACTCCACCAGCCGATTGCACAAATGTGCGACAACAAAGGGTCAAGGGCTGCTTTTTCAAGCAGGTCCGGCACGTGCGCCTTCCTCGCTTCTTCGATAATGCGTTCAACCGTTTCGGGTTTCTTGGCATTTCCCAGACTGACCTTATCCGGGTTGAATGGATAAAGGTCGTGTATGCGTTGCTCCACATCAGGCAGTGGAGCCGTTTCAATGTCAAATGGTATGTGTTCCACGATTTTTCCTTTTATAATTCTAGGTTAAAACGGGATTTCGTCCTCCTCGAAGGCAGCTTCCCCGGTATTTGGATCCGAGTATTCATCGTATCCGTTTTCCGAAGGTTGCGAATTCATCAATCCCCGCTGTCTTTGGCTCTCAAGAGATTCCTCAATCTTCTTTTTGAGATAATTGGGAACCCACTCAGGCGGCTTGATTTCCCCGTTTTCGGGCATCTCGAATATCCCGGATTCAAAGTCTTCCGGGATAACTACCTTCTTTTCCGCCGGTTCGATGTAATCGATGTTGTTCCAGGTACCCTTTTCGTTCTGGACCACCTTGATTTTCGCAGGCACACCAAGCAATCGCTTGATATCAAACCCGGCTTCCTCAGCCTCGGTAAATGGCTTGTTGCGCCAGTTTTCCAGATGAGGCCGCAACCGGCTTTTCGGGTGCAGGCTCATGGTGTATTCCTGCGTCAAACACCTTGGCAGTTGCTCGCCATCAATGTTGACGGTTTCCCCGTCAATTAGAAACATGATTGCAACCTTCTGCTGCTGTTTTGTCTGGCCCTGCCATTCGATTTCCTGCGTGCCAAGATCCACGATCCGGCAACAGACGGCATTATACCATCCACGGTTTAAAAGTGGTATGTCACTTCCCCCACTTGATTTTGCTGTCAGGCTCATAATGTTATTTCTCCTTCTCCTTAATTTGTATCTTCCAACTCTTCCAGTTTTGGAAGGCTGGTAATATCACCGTAGAATTCTACGGTAAGATTGTCGTTTTTTGTGAGGCATATACAGTATTCAGGTTTTCGCGGATGTGACGCAACAAAAGTCACTTCATCTCCATTGCTGTCTATTATTGATTGCCCCAACTCATATTCTGGTTTTTCAACAATAACAAAACCTTCAGGACATTCAGCAATTGCCTTTTTTAAATGATACTCAAAATCCCATGTTCTGCTTTCGTCCTTAATTTGTATCCAGCCGTTTGTTTTAATTAACTTTTTCATTATTTTTCCTTATTCGGGTAGTTTTTCTTCGTTTGTAAAATTGCCTCATCAAGCAACTTGCCAAGAGACAGACCAAATGTTTCCTTGCGTCTGGCGATTTCGCTTTTTGTGGTCGTGTCGATAAACGGGTTCTGGTTAAGCCTCACCCTTTTTTGTTTGCCGGTTTTACTCATCAGTAATTCCTTTCCCTTAGTTTTAGTCTCAACCTGGTATTGTGCCCCTTGAGCGCAATCCTGCTGAGTTTGTGTTTGTGTGCCTGCCGCATCCAGTAGCGATGATAGTCGCGCTCCCGGCACAGTTGTTTGACAAGATTCCACTGATACCGGCTCAAAGCGATCAAAGCGGCAGCCAGTCCGGCTATTATAATGTATTCAATCATGCTTTTTCCTCCATGTGAAATTGAAGCATCTCAACCAGCTCGGGATCTCCGGTTGAGTGATCGGCAATGATTCCGGAACCGCTGTCCATGCAAAGGAGAATCCATTGCTCTTTTTTTTCTCCTGTGTTGCCATCAACGCGGATCTCAACCCTGCGATAATCCATCAGCGTTTCTATTAGTTCAGCCTTGTCGGCAATGTAGATGACATGCTCCGGGCGAATGCGAAGTACAATTCCAATCGACCAGAATCCCAATTCTTGCAGGGATTCAATAAGGCTGGTCAGTTCGTAACGGGTTTGTTCAATGTCGTTCATTTGTGTCAGTTCCAGTATAAGTTAAATATAAACGGGCAAGTCTCCGTCCTCATCGTAGCGTGAATGGCCTTGTTTGCCCTTAGGGCGACTTTTCTCTATCCGATACAGGTCATCTATGTCCTGCTCGGTTAAAACGTCTTCTGCGGCCTCCCTGTCCGTCTCCGCATAGACCTGCGCAAGGAGTTGTTCGTCTAATATGTTTTTTTTCATAACGGGTTTTGTTTAAGTTCAATGCCAACACTTGAGAACAAGTGATCACCTGTCAACACAATATGCTCACTTATTTTTTAGAAATTGACTAATCCCCTGTCTGTGCAATGCTTTCTGTCGTTCTGGGATAGTGTTTCAGAACGGGAGTTTAAGTTCACTCTATAAAGAGTCCCCGGTTGGCGCATTATATTAACCGGGGGCTTTTTTTATGCCCACATTGACAAGAGGTGTAAAATAACAGCCATGAAAGGATTAATCTATCGAAAGGGGGGCACCGCCTGAGAACGGCAAAAGCCCCCTTTTCTGTGTCCTTAAAGATCTTTTAACCTGAAACAATAACCCACTGTAAAGGCGTGGTAATTGCTTAAGGCTTGTGAACAAGAAAGTCCTGTCTTGCCCGAGGCGGGGCTTTTTTGTTGACACAACCGGCAAGGTTCAGCTTTTTATGGTTCCATGCTTTACCGAGTAACAAACAGAATTTTCAGTGTAGGAGTCGAAAGACTTTTGAAAGGGGACCATAGCTCGGTAAAGCGGTCCCCTTTCTTTTTGCAAACATTGCAGAACGACCAGGGGAATGTGGCGGGGGTTTTAGTCGGCCTCTGGTTATTCATATGCCCGGCAAGACAACCACATAACGCTTGCCCGTTCTGTCTACTTTACGGGATAAGGCCAGAAGAGCTGAGGCAGGGTAGCTCCCTGATACGCTGGCAAACTTTCGACCAATTTGGAGGTCATTATGTTTGGTGAATCTTTAATAATAGGTGCCAGCAGGGTATTGGGAGCAGCATATTTACCCGCGCAAGACACTGCTTCATTACAGCAGGAAGCGTTGGCTCAACATTGTGCAGAACAGTGTGTTGAACATGCCTACAGGGTACAAAAAGAAATGAAAAACGTCACTCCGTCCCCTTTACGCTTAGAGGGACCGGTTGTCAAAGACATTACAAAGGATGATTTTTGGCAGAAGAATTTTAAGAAAAAGGTGATTGATACATCACCTGACGAGGGTTGCTCATGAGCAAAAGCCAAAAATACACCCCTGTATCCAAGTACGGACCTAAAGATGGCGAATCAGATCCTGAACGCAATTATGGTACGTATGGGTATGGATATGGGCGTAAACGGTGGAAAACCCATAAACCGGGGGAACATTCAGATTCTATTTACAAGAATGGGGTGCGCCTGGTTACCAAAAATAATTTACAGTAAAATGACTCAGGAAAACAACAGCCTAAGCAACGGTTATAGCCTAAAATCCACCTGCAAGTTTTTCGGTTCTTGCGGGATGGTCCGGGGGTGTTCCAACGAAAACGGGGGCACAAGCAGGAAGGGTTTAGTTGCCGGCGATACCCGACTGTTTAGACAGGGAGCTTAAAGGCTCTGGCACAGCGACCAATACGGGGTTTTTCGGGAGACAGGCGCAAGTCCTGTCCCAATAGGTAATACAGCATTATCTAAAAACCGAGGGTGTGTCCTCGTTCAAGGACAAAGCAGGAATCCAGACTTCCTTAGATGAGCACTTACGGTGTTGACAAGACCGGCTGGTCTTTCAAGGCTGGTTGGAAATGAACGAAACTTCCGACAAGACTGAAACGCCATTTCCGGTCAACGTGGAATGGGTTTCTGAAAGGGTGAAACCGGAAGTCATTAAGGAAGTACCGGAGCCGGAGCCAAAATTGGAATTATCACCACCTGAACCGGTCCGGCCACCGCCAGTTGCCCCTGTTAAGTACGACAAGACACTCGACGTGCTCATTATCTCCTATTGGGCGGATTTGGAGAACCGGTACTATTCCAACCACGGCAAGGCATTGCAAATCCAGTGTGCGGAATTCGGGCTTGATGCGGACATGCATGAAATCGAGTCCCTGGGCAGCTATTCGCGCAACACCAAGCACAAGCCCGTATTTATCCGGGAAAAGCTGAGGGAGCACAAGCGGCCGGTCTGCTGGATTGATTGCGATTCGAGTATTCTGCAGCCGTTTGAGTTTCCGGACATGGGGGAATTTGACCTGATGGGAGTGAGGCGACCGCTTAAGGCGGGGGGCCCGGAAAAGGACCATTACAACATCTTTGCCTCCCCTTTGATTTTTGATTACTCGGATGCTGTGCTGGAAATCATCGACAACTGGATTGAGGAATGCAGGGCTGAAAAGGAGCACACCCGAGGCGATCATCCGCTGTTGCTCAATATGTTAAGACGCTCCAGGTCAGCAAGGCTGATCCACCTGCCGCTTGAGTTCTCATCCCACAAGAACTGGCACAACGGACGGGCGTTTATAGAGACAAGGCTTGCTCCGGTCCATCTGGTAAAATCCAAGGAGGGATGCTGGTGAAACCGCAAATCAACATATTTGATAAGAATTTCATGCCGTGGGGGGATTGCTCGACCGGCATAAAACAGCCCAGATCGTTTGAATATGTGACAAACCGGACAGAGTGGGACGGGATCACCATTTTTACAGACCTGTGTTATGACCAGGTCAAGAAGGTTAATTCCCGGATCAAGATTGCATGGCAGGTGGAGTCACCGGCTTTCCATCAGGCGTCCTTTGACCTGGCAATGCGTACCCTCTACGATGAATTTGATTACGTGTTCACCTACGACGAGGAACTGGCAAAGACTGACCCTGACAAGGTGAAGGTTGTTAATTTTGGGGGCACAACGGTTATCAACCCGAGGCTGGACCTGCAGAAGTCTGGCATTTGTGCAGTCCATTCAGGTAAGCAGTTAACAGCCAATCACGAATTACGAAAAGCAGTCATCAGCCTGCCGATGGTCAACGGTTACGGACGCGGCACTGACCGGCCATTTGATCGCATTGAGGACGTTTACAGCCATTACAAATACGCAGTAGTGATCGAAAACCATAATTGTCGAAACTATTTTACCGAAAAAATCACGGACGCATTCGCCTGTGGCTGCATACCCCTGTACAACGGATGTACCAACATCAACGACTATTTTGACGTACAATATACCTGGAGGACACTGCCGGAGCTTGAGCAGCTGCTTGTCCGGCTTAGCGTCAACATGGACTTTCCAAACATCCTGATTGAGAATTACACAAAGGTCATTGCCCATTACTGGACTAATGAGGATTGGCTATGGCACAATTACCTAGAGGCAATTTACAATGATACACAGGCTTAAATACATGGGCGGCAGCAACTTTGGAGATGCCCTTAACCCCATCCTCTATGAGTTTATTACAGGAGGACGGCCAAAGCATATTTCCCATGACAACGGCCAGAATACTGATTGCGTGATGATGATCGGATCAATCATTGACAGGGCATTTTCGAGGACAATTGTTTGGGGATCGGGGTTGGCATATTTTAAGAAAGTGCTCGAACAGGCCGATTTTAGGGCGGTACGCGGTCCACTGACAAGGGAGGCACTCTTGCTTAAGGGGTTTTTCTGTCCCGAGGTTTACGGAGATCCGGCAGTACTGATGCCATGTTACTACAATCCACCGGTAAAAAAAATCTATGACCTGGGGGTGATTCCGCACATAGCAGAAACATCATCTGTACAGGTCGATGTTCCCGGAGCCATCAAGATTCCCCTGTACACCAATAACCCGCTGGACACCCTGCGAACCATGCTGCAATGCCGGCACATTATTTCATCAAGTCTTCACGGACTGGTAATTGCCGATGCCTACAATATACCGTCAAAATGGGTGGAATTCTCCGACAAGGTGATTGGCAAAGGGTTCAAGTTTCGTGATTACTATCAGTCCTTCACCAACGACCAGAAACCGCTGGACCTGCGCAAAAACCGAACCATAAGAGACTTAAAGGTAATCGAGCAGACAAAACTTCACAACAACCAGACACTGGTACAAGGGCTCCTTAAATCATGTCCGATATAGGCAAAGACTTTATTTTCATCCACATTTTCAAGTGTGCCGGCAACAGTATCAAGCAGGTGCTTCGTCAACACGACCCGTCAACATGGTCAATCGGGGCGCACACGGACGCGGCTGACATTCTGCTTGAACACAAGAGGAGGGGAAAAGAGGACGACTTTTTCTGCAAGTACAAATTTGTTGTGGTGCGAAACCCCTATAATTGGCTTGGAAGCACATACGATTACATCAAACGCTCATCCGGGCACAATTACAGTGCAAAAATGAAGACAATGGACATCAATGCGTTTATCGACTGGTACATAGACGAGGCCATGCAAAGACCGGTCAAGGAGGGTCAAAACAAGTATTTGACACAAAAACAGTTTATCACCGAGGACCGGGACATTTACGGCAAAGTGATTGTCGACGCCATACTTGAAAGGGAAAACCTCAAAACCCAGTGGCCCAGGGTAGCTTTCAAGCTGGGACTAAAATCCCCGGAACTGCCGAACCGCAACGTCAGTCCAAACCATTACCCGGAACACCGGGAACGCTTCAACAACCGGGCACTGTCGCGCATTCAGGAAACATTCGGCCCCGACTTTGAATTTTTCAACTACCAAAAATAATGACAATCGCATTCAACCCGCTCGAACTCGGTAAAACCGACATCCTGATTGAGACCGGCACTTACAACGGTTCATTCGTCAGGAAATTCCAGGACCAGTACCGCAAGATCCACACAATTGAAATTGTCAGGGATTTCTTTGACAAGGCAAAGGCAGACCTTGCCCAATACCCCAACATCCAGTGCCATTTCGGGCACTCCCCCGGCATCCTTGTGCAGATTCTTGACACCATCAACGAGCCGGCAACATTCTGGCTGGATGCTCATTATCAGGGGGGGCTGCAGTCAAACGAGACAAAAGCACCCATTCTGGATGAGCTTAAAGCCATTGCCACACACCACATTAAAACCCATATCATCATGATCGATGATGTGCGACTTTTTGAAGTCAACTACAAGACCACAAAAGGAGAGGTTGAAAGCCATTTGCACAAAATCAATCCTGACTACCAGATCAAGTATATGCCCGGAGCGGAACCGGGGGACGTGCTGGTCGCAATTCCGCCATGTGGGAGCTGATCACATATTACACCCCATCCTATGAGGACCATTACAACCGGCTAAAGGCCAGCTGTGACCGGTTGAATATCGAAATTACCGCCTATGTAATGCCCGAAGCGCAAACATGGGAATTAAATTGTGCAATGAAGCCGTACATCATCCGGCAAGCCATGTGGGACAGCAATGCCGATTACGTCATTTGGACGGACGCGGATTCCACCGTTGAGCGGTACCCGGACCTGTTTGACACATTCAACGGCACAATCGGGGTATTCTATCGCACATTCACAGACCGCCACCTGTGCTCAGGCACCATGATATTTAAAGTGCCCGAGGCACTGCCCGTTGTTGAGAAATGGATTCAGGAACAGAAACGAAACCCCGAGGAATGGGACCAGCGCACCCTGCAGCGGGTTTTAAAGCACGAACCCCACGACATTATACCGGCGGCTTATTGCTGCGTCTATGATGCCATTGACATGCTCGAGGCCTGCAACCATCAACCGGTCATCCTCCACCATCAGGCATCCCGCAAGGTCCACGATGACCGCAACCGCGCAAAGGCAGCAGAAAAACCATGGGATGGGAAAAAAATACGCAAAAAGCGGAAAAAGGGTTGACATAGTACGCATAGAGAGTAGAGTAGAACCATGATTAACAAAGACCTCTATGAAATTACCGGATACCGCTTTATTTCTCCGTATTACAACTCAACTCCCGAAATTGGCGAAATACTTGCAAAAAGCTACATTTGGGACGGGGACGAGCAAACAGAAGACGAATTAAATGGAACCTGCGCTTTTGAAAGCCGCGAAATGGTTGAAAAGTATGCCAAGTATAGCAAAGGCTGGATTGTTAGGATCGGAGGCGAAAACAAAGGCTGGGGAGAATTGGAGGGAGAACTTCTCATCGGAGAGGCCGAAGTGTTGGAGGTCGAAAAATGGAACTAAAACTTAGCACCTCCCATAGCGCAAGCAGTTATGGGCAACCCGTGTTTATCCTTGACGGTAGATTGGTAGGGTACGCGGAAGGAGTTAAAACGCTGCGAAAACTTAAAGGATGGTCGCAGCAGCAGCTTGCAAGCGAAATGTGCGCAAGCGTAAGGACTGTTCAGGGATGGGAGCAGGGACGACCGATTATTCCCATGGCGTTGAAACTTATGGAGGCTCTACTAAATAATGGATAATATCGCAGTCCTCGCCAACGGTCCATCCCTCAAGGAATACTGGGACACCAGCGGGATTAAGGATTACGACTACGTGATCGGATGCAACACCGCCGCATGGTTTTACCGCGTTGACATTTGGTGCGTGCTTGACCCGGACCTGATTGCCGCGTCATTTCCCGAGACGGAAATGTCCAACAACAACCCCATTGCCCACAAGACACCGTTTTACAAGGGGGAAATCCCTGTCCCCGGAAAAATTGCAAC
>CAZQXW010000069.1:0-9413 GCA_964597365.1 uncultured Thermoplasmatales archaeon
ACAGACACTGCAGATAAATGGTACAAAGGTAAGCCAATTTGCCAACTTTGTATGGATACCTTGATTTCCAATGGAGAAAATAAAGAGAATTTTGAATAAAAAACGAGATAAAAATTAAAAACTTTTAACTTTATAACAATCATCTTTATGTTTTTTAATCCAAAAAAGCATTTTGATTGTTAAGAATATTATCAATAAATAAAAAGAATATTTAATGTACCATGGCAGATTCATAAAAAATTCTACAGGTTTACTGAAAACAAACCATAAAAACTTACCAACAGACTCTTTCCACATCTCTGGATCCAAGATCTGGTGAATAAAACCGAAAGGTACTTTATCAGCCATTTATTCATCCCAATCCCTTAAATACATATCATACATAGTCATATTTGGAGTTATTTTACTATTTTTAAGCTTTTTTGCAAGGTCTGCTACCAAAATAACATCAAACACCAACAAAAGCATAGACATGAACATAGAGCCCCACATATAGCTTAATATTGAGCCTGCTGTAAATATTACTATCGAAGTTATAGGTGTACCAAAGTATATTAATTTAAAGCTACTAGGATGCAGCCAAAACCATTCAGATTGCGAAATTCCATTAACATTTACTGTATTTCTAATTTTATCCTGAGGGTCTGTCCAATCTCTAACCCAAGGCAAAAAGGTTTGTCTATTATTTTTTAACCATTTCATATTCATAACCTCCAAATTTATTGATTATCATGATTTGGATATATATTCTCCATACCTAATCCAGGTATATTATGCAAATCTTCTATAAATTTGCTTTTATTTAATTGCCGATTAGGTTGATTAATGTCTTTATTCTTATAAAATTGTCTTAATGTATCTGATGTTTTAAGTTCCATATAATGTTTTGCAGGCCGACCATCTGTCCAACCCATATACTTAATTAAAGCCTGTTCATTAAAATCATATAAGCTTATAAGATGGGTTGCCCTTATGTGTCTAATAAAGTGTATGTTCCATCCTATAGTTTCTTCTATAATCTTCTCTGCTCTTCTTCTACTGAAAGGAAAAAGAATGGAATCAAAGTCTATCATTTTTAGATAATCACTTATGAACCAAGCAATATCATTTTCAAAATCTAAAGGTACTGGCTGATTCTTAGTTTTTCTTGTTTTATTTTTACGATTTTCAACTCTTAATATCATACATTTATGTCCAGATATTTCTTTAAATTTAATGTCTTGTTTAGAAATTCCTTTATATTCGTGCAATATTTTGTATTCATAATACACTGTTGGAAAACCTTTCTTATTACGTTTCTTCTTATCTATAACTTTAACAAGATCTTTTATCTTTCCTTCTGTAGGCAGATTAACTGACCTTTTACGCAGATAAGGTGTATATAATATTTCTGATGCTCTTGCTGCAGTAAGATAATATATGGCAATTAATGCCCTTGCTTGCTTAGTTTGTCGCTTTGGCCATAGATTTCCAAACCGAATGTTCGCCAATATGTTTACAAGTTCGTGAATTGTAGGGACTTCATCATCTACATATTTCTTTTGTAATTCCTTTTGTCTTTGCCAAGGTATGCCTGATGTCATTTTGTGTTTATATCCTTTGTAACCTTTGAATTTAAGCAGTAGAGCCATTATAACCCTATGAAAAATCCGTTTTAGTTTGGTTCAACAAATAGCAGTATGTTGCATCGACTATAAATACTTTTCGGATGGATTATCGCCACTGTATAGTAATAAAGACGCTATTTACTTAATACCTTTAATCTTTGATTAAAACTTTTAATCAACGCTTAAAACTTTTAAGCACTAATAATAAAATAAGAAAAATATTTATAAGGCAAGGTATATTAGAATAGGTATATGGCATATTCTAATTTTAAAAGTCTTTTCGATGCATCTCTAAGAGAGCTTAATGGGCTTATAGACGATTTTGACGACTGCGATTTTTATCAAAAAAGGTCTGCAGTTAAGTATGACATAAAACCGTTACGACTTTGGAGGGACAGTTTAAGGTGTGCATTGCGTAAGGTGTGGCCTTATATGAACTCTAAAGAAAGAAAGAATTTTAAAGATCAGTGGAAAAAAACTTTAACCTTGGGTAAAATTATTAAAAGGGTAAGGACTAAAGACGGATATGTTAACAAGATTGACTCATTAATATATAATAGATACCGTCTATCATTCTCGGAAATAACTAAGTTGTTAAGATTTTATGCATCAAAAAAAGAAATGTTAATAAGAAATAAAAGGGGGAATAATTGGGAAGAACCCTCGGAGTGGTAAAATGTTTAAAGATATAAGTGACACAACAAGATTAATATTGTTTTTTTCAGTAATTTCAATCATAAGTTTAAGTTGTGCTATGCTAAGTTTTGAAGGTAAGAATTTAATATCAATGCAGGTATTTATTATTTTATCTTCAATTTTTATTTTTAGTATTGCTCTTGGAAGATTGTTAAATATTTTATTTAATCATGTATTTGAAGACAAATAAAAGATGGCAAGAAAATATGCTTTATCAGTAAGAGAATATGCAGCCTGGAAAAAGCAAGTAAGGGACAAATATTTGAAAAAGTTTCCAAGTAAAGAAAAGTATATTAATGATTTTATGAAACATGTATCTAATGCTTATGACAGTTGTCAAAGGGCATTTTTTCCGTCACCGGTAATGTGGTATCTGTTTGAAAAGTATAGAAGAGTTACACGACACAATCAACATTTTTGGATTGGGTTTATAGGGAAGAAGGGGGGAGAAGGTAAATCTACTCTTGCCAAACAGATACTACATTTCTTAGATCCTTCAATGCGTTGTGACAGAATCACATTTACTTATGACGAGTTTATTAATTCCATATATTACACAAAATCAGTAAAGAAACTTAAATATCCCTCAATATTGTTAGACGAACCGGAAAACAAAACTCATAATATGTCTGGCAAGGGTAGAAAGTTTAGGGACATATTAGAAAAGGTTAGACAGATGAACTTGTTTGTGGGTGCATGTGCAAATAGTCTTAATAGTATTCCACCTTTTATTCGCGATAGGTTAACTGCAATATGCTTTCTTGATCAAAAACATAAATTCAGTTTATGGGACACAGATAAAGACCCTAAAGGTACAATCATTGACGAAATTCAAGAAAACTGGCCAAACAAAAAACATGGTATTTTCTCGGACATGAAAATTCAAAATCGTGCAATGTTTTTACGTACAAGGTTTAGCAGCAAATGTCCTTTTGATGATACAGATTATTTACTTAAAAAAGAACAAGATTTATTGCAAGATATTGGAGATTATATAACTGATAATACCCCCAAGGATAAGAAAGAAAAAGCTAAAAAATATAAGCTTGACCCTGAAAATCCTGCCGAAGCTGTAATGATAGACAAGATGCAATAGAAAAATATATATATAAGTAGATATATAATAAGATATATGGAACTTCAAAAATTAAAAAAAGAGAAAAAATAAACTTAAAAAAGCCTTAAGTTCTTTTCAAAAATTTGCAAATAAATATGGTACAAAGATGGAAGACATTGAATTTTGAATAGAAAAATATTTAAACACTTGTAACATATTTATATTATGCCTCAAAAAGACCTTCAAAAGAGGGGTTTTTCTAAAGTCAGACAAAAACCTGTACAAAGACGACAAGTTATAGTTAAAAGAAGAGATACGAGAACAGCTGTAAGGCTAGATCCAAGAAAAAAAAGTTTGTTACAAACTGAAAAAAAAACGCCATTGCAACAGTTAACTTCTGAGCTTAAAGGCAAGGGCTATAAAGTTGTAACAAGGGGCAACAAAAAAGTTTTAGTTTCTCCACAAAAAGATTTTATTTCTTATGAAGGTACAAAAAGTTTTGCTGGCAAAAAGGTTTCTAGTTATAGACCAGAAGAATATATATTTGATAATAAAGGTAATCTTTTACAAAAGATTGAAAGAGATACATACACTAAAGAAATTCTTAAAGATGATGATGGCAAATTTAGAGGTAAAAAGAGAATTTATAAGGTTTATGATAAAGCAATAACAACTTACGAAAATAATAAACCAGTAAAAAAGATTGTTAATGATGTTGCATTAAGTTATTCTTCTGGTTCAAAAAGCGGAGATTTTAGAAGAACAGAAAGGAAGGTATACAAAAAGGAAGTTTTAGACTTCACAAGTGGTAGAAAAAAAACTTTTCAAGCTCCTAAAGAAACAAGAAGAGGCTTTAGGCCGGGCAAAGAAGCAGAAAAGAAAAGAATATTGACAGAACAAAAAAATAAGTTTGAGAGATTTTTCCAGGGTAAGCCTGTAAAACTTAACGAACAAGAAAAGAAAGCTTTAAAGTCTGCGATAGGCACAGCATATTTTAAAGATTTGACTGCTAAGGTACAACTTAATAATTTGGTTAAAAAACAAGCTTCTTCTGCATTAGAAAAAGATTTGATTGAAAAGGCAAGAATCCAAAAAGCAAGGCAAGAAAATTATAACAAAACTGGCGGTTGGCCTGCAGGAAGCAAACAAGCTGCAGAATTTTCAAAATTGTCAGAGAAAGAAAGAAACAGTATAATTAAATCAGCAGCACAAGAAAGAATATTTAATACAGATATAATAAGAAAAGAATTTATCCAGGAGAAAATTAAAAAAGACAAAAACTTAAAATTTTCTCAAAAAGCTTTGAACAAAATTAAAAGTTTACCTTCTGGTGCATTAAAAACATTTGATGAGGCATTGAATGATCTTTCGATTATTATACCTAAAGCCCCTGGCGTAATAAAAAGTATGGCAAAGGGTGCTTTTCAATATTTTAATGATGCAACTATAAAGACAGGCTCAGACGTTAAAGACATAATTAAAACATTTAATGTAGTGCCGGAATATTATAAACTTTACAAAACCACTAAGGGTGGCAAGATTAATAAAAAAGATTTGCCAAAAATTAAAAAATCAATTAATAAGATCAAAAGTAACCTTAAAACCTTAAAGTCTCAACCAAAAAATATTTTTAAGAGAAAAGATCAAAAAATATTAAGCGACATTTCAAAGGGTATAATCTCTGCATTTATTAGTTTACCTGTTTCTTATGTTAAGGGCGGAAAAGATACATTACTTTATGGTTCAGACTTCACAAGTTTGCCAGAAGTATATCAATATTCTAAAGAAGTTAAAAAATTATCAAAAAATAAATTATCAAAAAAAGAGAAAATTAATAAAGCTATAAAATTGTCTAAAAAGTGGGATTCTTTTTTTAAAAAAGGACAGTTTAAAATATTAGATTTAAACCCTACTGTCTACAAAAGTACTAAAGATGGAGAATTGTTCCAGTTTATAACTTTATTATCTGCAGGTGGTTTGGTTGCTTTAGCAGGAGGGGGTATACCTGCGGCATTAGCAGGTGCAGCATTTTATGCATTTGATGCATACCAAACTGCCAGGTCAGCATTAGACTTTCTTAAAAGACCAACTGCCGAGAAGTTTGGAGAACTTTCATTTTTTGCATTGCCATACACTCTGGGGATATTAAAAAGGGCAAAAAAGTTAAGCCCAAATGTTAGAGCAAATGTGAAAAATGTTGATACTTTTGAATCTATAATTAAAAATATTGAAACTGATCTTATAAAATCAAAAAAAACCATAAATAAAAACCTTAAGAAAGCTAATCCAAAAACTAAAAGATTATTAAACAAAAAAAAGAAAAAGATAAATAAGCTTTTGGATGACATTAAAAAATCCAGGAAAGAATTAAAGTATGCTAAAAATAATAAAAATCTTCTTAAAACTAGAGACTATAATCCTAATCAATACACCAACGAACTATTAAAATTGATTGACAGTTATCAAACAGGTTATCACGTTTCTACAGGCACACCATCCAAGCTTTTTGGACAATTAGATTTATTAACTGAAAAGCAAATAACTAAACTTCTAAAAAAAGATTTGGCAAAGATTAAACAACCTAAAAAGATTGCTAAGGTTAAAGAAACTAAGATTAATAAACAAATAATATCAAAGTTTAAGAAAAATAATGTCGTGCTTGGTGGTGGCAAGGCTCAAAACTTACAGGTTTCATTATTAAAGAAAAGGAGAACTACAGACTTTGATGGTAAGGTATCTTCTGGTGCAAGAAGAATACTTAACGATCTTAAAAAGAGTATTAACCGAGAAGTGGGAATAAACCTTTATCAGGTCAAGAAAGGTGGAAATCCTGGAACTTATAAACTAATTAACAAAAACACTAAAGCTCCATTAGTAGAGATTACTAATGTTGGCAGGAAAAAGATTAGACAACTTGGTAAAGTTAAAAATCCCCAGGGTTTATTAATTGAATCTAAGTTGTCACTTGCAAAAGGTAAGATTTCTGCCATATCCACTAGAGAAAGGTTTTTTAGGAAAGGTGCAACCGATTTATTGGACTTGAAAAGGTTAACAGGAAAAAGGTTAAAAAATGCAGACGTTTTAAAGCAAAACCCGTCTGATGTTTTTCAGGTATTAAGGCAACCTGGCGGCATGGGTAAAGATAGGCTAAAGTTTGACGAAACTCATTTATACTTTGATAGTGAAGCAGCAATAGGTTATGCACAGGGCAAAAAATATACCATAATAAAATTTCCTTTATCAAAGATACAAAAGTTTCCGAAAAGTTTTAAACCAAAAATCAAAAAGGCTAAGTTAGGATTATTAAACAAAAAAGAATCTAATGCTTTGAGAAGACAACTTAATAAATATATCAAATCTAATCTAAAAAAGTTTTATACTAGTCCAAGGACAACAAGTTTACCTTTTGGCGAGAGGGAATGGGTATTGGCAGAAGGATCTAAGTTTTTTAAAGTCGATACTTATAAAACATTTGACAATGATCTCAAAACTTTTGTTAATGTTATTGAGGTATCTTTTAACAAACGTAAATCCAAATCTTTCTTTAAAAAGTTTAGAGATGCGTATAGTAAAGAGCCAATCAAAGAAATTAAATATAGGCTCACCAACCCAGATTTATTGAAGGTAAGAAAGTATAGAAGATTGATTGAAAAAGGTTATAAGCTAACCAAACCCCAAAAGTCTAAGCTTTCAAAATTGGCTGACAAGTTTATAGGTTCTTTTAAAAAGTTGATGAAAGACAAGAAAGGAACATTAAGAGGTACGCTTGTTGATGACGTATTTAAAGAGACTCAAAAAAGGAAAGCAACACCCAGGGTTCTTAATATTAGAAGAATGGTAAAAAGGCCTTTAAAGATTAAGGCAGCAAGAGTTACTAGAGCAAAGGCCAAGACTAAAAGGAGAATTAAGAAAAGGCCTAAAAGAAGAAAGGTTACAAGGGCTAAATCAAGAGTAACTAAAAGGCCAGTTTCTCGTAAAAGAACTAAAGCCAGAGTAACAGCTCGACCAAGACCTAAGAAAAGGGTAAGAAAAACTGGAAGAACCAGAAAAAGGCCTAGGATAAGGGCAATATTAAGGCCAAGGGCAAGAACATTATTAAGAAACAGGATAAGGCCTATTGCCATACCTAGAGTAAGGCAAAGGATTAAGAAAAAAGTTTCAAGACAAAGGCTTATACCAAGAAAAAGAAAAAAAGAAAAAGAGAAGGAAGAAAGGAAAGTCAAGGTAAATCAGGTTATCAAACCACAATTCAGATACTTGTCAGACTTATACTCCAGATTCTTTGGCATCAAAGTTTCAAAAAGGAAAGGTAGAAAATTATTAAAACCTGGAAAGATATTCAAAGGTTTTGAGGCAAGACCAATAATTAAATGAAATAAATACACAATATGGTAAAAAAGAGATCCAATAAAAGAAAAAGAAAACTAGAGTATGATGATGATGGTAGTTTCAAGACCAAGAGAAGAACCTATGATGACATTGAATATGTTGAGGATATAGAAGATTTGCCTATTGATGATGAAGATAAAGATTTTTTAGAAGAAGAATCCAAAGATACGGATAAAGACGTTTCTGACCTGGAAGAAGACGATTTTGAAAACCTTGATGATGAAGATGATCTAATGGACGATTTTGAGGGCGGAGAACAGGTCATGGACAAGCATAAAGATTTATTAAGGCAGCTTACAAACTTTGACCCTTACCTAAAAGAAACAGTTAATGGTTGGTTGGGCATATACTGGAACGAGGAAGAAAAAAAGTTTATGAAACAGCCAGGCGTAGAACCTATAATGAACGTTAATTGTGCTGCATGGTGCGTATCTTTCTTAAAAACTTATACTAGAGAAAATAATATTATAACTGACATTAGCAAAGACAATTATATTTATATAGTTTCAGACATAGTTGAAACTTTATGGTTAAACTTAGGCACTAGGGATAAAGAGTTTGGTTTAAATTCAGAAGGAGACATATTAAGGGTTGCTGTTGAGCTTCAACACGCAGCAGAGCTTGTACTTATGGGTGCAGGTGACGGTAGATACAATAAATTCTTAGGTTCGACATATAATAGTATTGATAGGTCAAGCAATATGGATGGCAGGTCAGAAAAAGAATACTCTGAACCAATCCGTAGACAAGGCTTTTTCAAACAATTTGTTAATAGTTTAGGCAGAAAACAACAAACAGGGTGAATAGAAAATGGTAAATATCTTAGGTATAGTCATAGGCACATTAGTAGTTACAATACTTGGCGGAGGCATTGGTTACTGGGCATGGCTTAGAACCAGACCAAAAAAGCAAACATGGAACGCCAAAGTATACCAATTAGGAGAGGGTGTCAGACCACCAAAAGTTGACCAAAAGACTGGAAAAGTTTTATCAAATGTTCAGCTTCAAGATCTGATACCTTATTCAAAAGACATAATAGAAAAGGTTGACAAAGAGCCAGGAATAACTATATTTCGTCTGCAAAAGATGAACAAGGTTTCGCCACCGATTGAAAGTAGCATGACAGAATACTGGGGCGAAGGCGACAACGAAGTTTCGTGCTTGCTTGCAGGTGACGAAATATTCCTTTTAAAGAAAGGTTATGACCGAACAACTGGCGAGTCTGTTGTGCAACCGATTTCGCAAAGTAAGATGAACCTTATAAAAGGCGAAATGTCTATAAGGAAAGATAGGCTTACCAAGACAAAAGACATATTAAGTGCCATATCACCATGGATAGTTGCAGGCATTTGTATGATTGGCCTTGTAATGATAAGCTACATAATGATTTCAGGGTTCATCGAAGTTTCAGAAAACATGGAATCTGCATCACAAAACTTAGAAAATAATGTTATAAAGCCAAACAATAACAATAACAATTTAGGTCTACAAGAAAAGAATAAACCTAAAGAACCAAAAGAAGAAACCAAACAAAAAGATATACCCATGGTAGAAGGATAGCGTACAAATATGACAAAAGCTAAAAATTTATTAATTTTTGTAACCATTGTTCTAGCTTTAGCTTTTTGTGTTTCTGCACAACCGCCTTTTGCTGAGCCACAGAT
>CAZQXW010000070.1:0-8876 GCA_964597365.1 uncultured Thermoplasmatales archaeon
AGCCGTTTTCTTCTTGGTTATGTTCTTCCTGAGGCAAAAGAAATAATTGATGAGATGAAAGAATACGTTGATGATATTGAGCTGGCTGGTTCATTACGCCGGAAAAAAGAAACTATTGGCGATGTTGATATTTTAGCAGTTTCTTCAGATGCAGAAAGCGTTATGGAAAAATTTACAAAGATGGATAGAGTAGAAAAAGTAATTTCAAAAGGTGACACAAAATCAACAATTAGAGTATACGGTGGCATTCAAGTTGATTTACGAATTGTAGAAAAGAAAAGTTTTGGCTCTGCACTTCAGTATTTTACAGGTAGTAAAGACCACAATGTTGAGTTAAGAAAAATCGCTCAGAAGAAAAATTTGAAGTTAAATGAATATGGGATTTTTAAAGACGATGATCGAAAAGCAGGTAAAACTGAAAAAGAATTATATGAAAAACTAGGTCTTCAATGGATTCCGCCTGAACTTAGAGAAAACAGAGGGGAAATAGATAAAGCAAAACATAAAAAAATCCCAGATTTAGTTGAATATAACGATGTTAAAGGCGATTTACAGATGCATACAAAGTGGAGTGATGGAAATAATACAATTGAAGAAATGATAGAAGAAGCAAAAAATATTGGTCATAAATATATTGCATTCACAGATCATGTAGGAACATTAAAAGTTGCAGGTGGAATGGAAAAAAAAGATTGGCAGAAACAAGGAGAAGAAATTAAGAAAATACGTAAAAAAATAGATGGTATCCATATATTTCATGGAATGGAGGCTAACATCAAAAAGAATGGAGAATTGGATGTTAAAAAAGATTTCTTAAAAGAAGCAGATATAGTTTTAGCAAGTGTCCATTCTGCTTTTAGAATGAATAAAAAGGATATGACAAAGCGTGTGATTAAAGCAATAGAACATAAAGATGTAAATATTTTATCGCATCCAACTGGTAGAAAAATTCAGAAGAAAGAACCAATTAATATTGATTTGGAAAAAATATTTGATGCTGCAAAGGAAAATAATGTAGCTCTTGAGATAAATGCCTATCCTGAAAGACTTGATTTAAATGATGTAAATGTTAAAAAAGTAGTTGATAACAATGTTAAACTTTCCATTGGAACTGATGCACATAGAAAAGATCATCTGCGTTATTATGAACTTGGTATTGCGGTTGCAAGGAGAGGTTGGGCTGAGAAAAACGACATAATCAATACATATACTATAAAAAAATTAAAGAATTTTTTAAACAAATAAATATGAAAAAAGAATGGAAATTTTTCTCAAGGATCAAGACGTTCCAACTGAATTTATTCATCGTGATGAATTTTATGGAGAATATTCAAGAAAAGATCTTCTTCCTGCAGTTTTTTTAAAAGAGAATAGCGAACTTGATCTTTTTATTTCCAAAAAAGAAATTGATTCTTGTAAATCATTAGAAGAATTAATTTCACTAATAAAAAAAATATAAAAAATATTGATTAGAAATAGGGCAGTACATAGTTAATGCTTTAAGAGTTTGATTAAACATGAAACGATCTAAAATAGTTGGTTATAGTTTTGGTTTAACATCAGGAATTTACAACTACTCTTGGTCTAATTATTGGTCTAGCAGCTGGGACTAAATCTCAAATAGCTGTAATCGGAGGAATAATTACTATTGCTATCGCAGATAGTCTGTCAGATAGTTTTGGTATACATGTATCCGAAGAAGCAGAAGATAAAAATTCAAACAAAGAAGTATGGGAATCAACAATTTCAACATTTTTTTCAAAATTTATAATTGCTATAAGTTTTCTAGTCCTAATATATTTTATTGCATTAAACCCTGCGGTTATATTGAGTATTATCTGGGGTTTATTTTTAATTGTTTTACTTAGCTATAAAGTTGCTATTATAAAATCTATATCGCCTGTAAAACCTATACTAGAGCATGTAGTAATTGCAATAGTAAATAATTAAACATATTTTTTTCACATATCTAATTTTTAATGTCCATATTTTCCTATTAAAGGAACAAAAGCACAACCACCTAAATCTACAGTAGAAGTCTCACCATTGTTCTTCTCAAACCTTCTTAATTCACAAAGTGTTCCACCAACTGGTACTAATAAGATACCAGGATCATTAAGCTGGTTGATTAAAGGCTTGGGAATTTCAGGAGCAGCACAAGTTACATATATTCTATCATATGGTTGAAATTCGACAAGACCTTCAGATCCATCGCCAACTACTACTTTAACATTGTCAACCGCTGCATTTCTTATATTTTCTCTTGCTTTTTCGGCTAAATTTTCATGTCTTTCAATAGTGAAAACTTTCCCAGAATTGCCTATTATTTTAGAAATTATTGAAGCATGATAGCCTGAACCAGTTCCCACTTCCAAAACTTTATGCCCATTATCAAGGTCTAATTTTTCGCACATAATTGCTATCATATGTGGAGCTGATATTGTCTGTCCACTACCTATTTCAAGAGGAGAATCTACATAAGCACTATTTTTTAAAAATTCAGGTACAAATTCTTCCCGTGGAACTTGTAGAAAAGCTTGTTTTACTTTTTTACTTTTTATATACCCTATTTGTTCTAAATTTTTAACTAGTTCTTCTCTTTTTTCTTTATACATAAATTTCAAAACTTTCCAATATATATTTTTACTATTACTAATAAGTATTAATGAAATACAGATTAAAGAAAACTAAAAAATAGTTTAAGATTTAATTATTTTTAATCAAAGCATTTTGGTTTTTAATTAATTCTTTACTTATTGTTAAATTGTTTTTAAATTAATTTATTATAAATTTATGTTTTTTGTATTAGTAATATTATGAATAAAAGTGACGCAAAAAAGAAGATTAAGAGATTAAGAGAAGAAATTCGCCATCATGATTATCTTTATTATGTAAAAAATGAGCCGGAAATTTCAGATAAAAAGTATGATGAATTAGTCGAAGAATTAGAAAAATTAGAGGATAAATATCCGGATTTAATAACTGAAGATTCACCTACTCAAAGAGTTGGTGCAGAGCCAGCTGAAGAATTTGAAGAGGTAAGCCATGTAAAACCAATGTTGTCACTTAATACGGCTGATAAACACGAAGTAAAAGATTTTGATAAACGAATGAAAAGAAATTTGGATTCCAAAGATGTAGATTACACAGTTGAACCTAAACTGGATGGACTAAGTGTAGAAATTATCTATGAAAGAGGTAAATATACACAAGCTTCCACGAGAGGAGATGGTGAAAAGGGCGAAGATGTTACTAAAAACATTAAAACAATTAAATCAGTTCCTTTAAAAATTCATTCAAAAGATGTTGACCTACCTAATAAATTAGCAGTCAGAGGGGAGGTAATGATGCATATCAAGAATTTTGAGGAATATAATAAAAAAAGGGTAGAAGAAGGAAAAGAGACAATGGCTAACCCTCGTAATGCTGCGGCAGGGTCGCTAAGAAGAAAAGATCCAAAAGAAACTGCAGAGCGTCCTCTCGATATATTTTTTTATGAAATAATGAACTATGATGCAGACGATATAAATGTTGACAACCAATGGGATGCATTAAAAAATCTTGATAAATGGGGTTTGAAAACAAATCCTGAGATAAAACATGTGAAAAATATAGATAAAGCAATAAAATATCATAAAAAAATGGAAGAAAAAAGAGAAAAACTTGAATATGAAATTGATGGAATTGTAATAAAATTAAATAAATTTGAAAATCAAGAAAAATTAGGGGTGAGATCTAGTTCACCTAGATGGGCTTTAGCTTTTAAATTTCCTCCCAGGAAAGAGGAGACCCAGATTTTAGACATTGTCATTCAAGTCGGAAGAAGAGGGACATTAACACCTGTGGCATTGTTAAAACCAGTTGATGTACAAGGAGTTACGGTTTCTCGTGCGACACTTCATAATGAAGATTACATAAAAGAAAATGATATCAAAATAAAAGACTGGGTAAAGGTTTTTAGGGCAGGGGATGTAATTCCAGAAGTAGAAGAAGTAAATAAAAAGAAAAGAAGCGGAAATGAGAAAAAATTTTCAATGCCAAAAAAATGTCCAGTATGTAATAGCAAAGTAGTAAGAGAAGGTGCATATTATCGTTGTTCTAATGGACTTGCTTGTACTGCTCAGCTAAAAAGGACTATTGAGCATTATTCATCTAAAGATGCAATGGACATTGATGGCCTAGGAGAAGAAACAGTTGAAACCTTTGTTGATAAAGAAATTGTTGAAAGAATAAGTGATCTTTATAGATTAAAAAAAGATGATTTAACAAGTCTTGAAAGATTTGCAGATAAATCAGCTCAAAATCTGTTAGACTCAATTGAAAATAGTAAAGAAAAAAATCTTACTCGTTTTGTTTATGGCTTGGGTATTCCTGAAGTTGGAAAACATGTTGCAAAGTTATTAGTTGATAAATTTGGAAGTATCGAAAAAATAATGAAAGCAGATAAATCTGACTTTTTAGAAATAGATGAAATTGGTCCAGAAATTGCTAAAAATATTTCTAATTTTTTTGATGAAAAGAAAAACATAAAAGAAATAAAAGATCTAAAAAAACAAGGATTAGAAATAAAGCCTCAACAGAGTGGAGGTAGGCTAGAAGGTAAACGATTTGTGTTTACTGGCGCTCTTGATGATTATACTAGAAGTGAGGCAAAAGAATTAGTTGAAAAGGAAGGAGGAGAGGCATCTTCTAGTGTTAGTGAAAAGATTGATTATGTTGTGGTTGGTGATGAACCAGGCAGCAAACTTGATGAGGCGAAAGAATTGGATTTAAAAATAATTAAAGAACAAAAATTTAAAAAATTAATTAGTGGAAAATAACTAATATTTTTAACTTTTTTTAATTTGTTATTAATCTATTATTTAGTTAAAATTATCAATTAGAGCATATTAATAAATTTGAAAGATGGGTGGAGGTGAAAATCTCAAGGAAGGAGTAAAATCCTTTCGAAGATTCCCATCTTTCATGTCCTCATTTTCGGTGATAATAAAATGGTTGAAAAATTCAAAGACAGGAAAGACGCAGCAAAAAAACTGACACTTGTTCTTCAAAAATACAGAGATGAAAATCCTTTAGTACTTGCTATTCCTCGAGGAGGAGTCGAAATAGGATTTGAATTAGCAAAATATCTCAATGCAGATTTTTCGATAATTGTTACTAGAAAACTTCCATTTCCATCTAATCCAGAAGCAGGGTTTGGCGCTATTGCAGAAGATGGCAGTACTTTCATATTTGATGATATAAAACAAACAATGGATGAAGCTACACTTAATTCAATAATAGAAGAACAAAAGGAAGAGATTAATCGAAGAAAATTAGTGTTGAGGAAAAATAAACCTCTTCCAGATATTTTTGATAGAACAGTAATATTGGTAGATGATGGTATTGCTATGGGGTCTACAATGATGGCAAGTATACAAATGATTAAAAAGAAGAATCCAAAAAAGATAGTTGTATCAACGCCCGTTGCAAGTCTCAGAGTTGCTTCTGATATAGCTGATTTAGTAGATGAAGCAGAGATATTGACTACTCCTAGAAACTTTAGAGCTGTAGCACAAGTCTATGAAAGCTGGTATGATGTTCCAGATGAAGAAGTTATAGAAATTATGGAAAAAGTTGATTTCTAATAAAGAGTTTTATTTGTATTTAAGTTATAATAAAATTATTTCTTAGTCATAATCTTATATTATGATTAACTTATTACTTTTTTAGGTGATAAAATTCAGATAAAATGTCCAGAATTTGAAAACAATGAAGATATACCAGAAAAATATACTTGCCAGGGTGAAGATGTAAACCCACCACTTGAAATTAGTGATATCCCTGATGATACCAAAAGTTTAGCTTTGATTGTAGATGATCCTGATGCCCCTGGTGGTACTTTTACACATTGGATAGTTTGGAATATACCTCCTACTACCAAAATTGAGGAGAATTCTGCACCAGGAAAACAAGGCGCTAATGATTTTGATAAAACAAATTATGGTGGCCCATGTCCGCCCTCAGGACGCCATAGATATTATTTCAAACTATATGCATTAGATACTATGTTAAATCTTAAAGATGAAGCTTCGAGAGAAGAATTGATTTCAGAAATGCAGAGTCACATCAAAGAATCTTGTAACACAATGGGTCGTTTTAGTAAAAATTAAAAAGGAGGTGAAAAAATGACTGTATATAAAATAATAAACTTAGTAGGAGAATCAAATAACAGTTTATCTGATGCAGTAAAAAATGCTGTTGATGAAGCTAAAAAAACTGTGAAAAATATTAAGTATGCAGAAATTAAAAGATTTACTGCAAAAATAGATGATGATAAAATTACAAGTTATCGTGCTGAAGTAAAATTATCATTTGAAGTTGAAAACGAATAAAAATTTAAAAGTACTAACCAACACTTTTTTTATATTTTTAAAATTTATATCTATTTTATTTGAAAATAATAAAACGATTTGTCCGACTATAAATGGAAACAAGCTCATTATTATTACTATAAACCATCCATTAATACCCGGATTTACTACATTTAAAACTTCTGAAAGGCCTGGCAAATATACTGCAGCTAATATTAGTGAAGTACTCAATGCTATTGCCCCCCATACAAACTTGTTTTTTGTTATTTCATTTCTAATAATAGATGAATCTCTATCTCTCATATTAAAAACATGACCTAAACGAGCAAAGGCAAGTGTTAGAAATGATACAGTAACTGATTTTTCCAATGAAAGATTCATAACATTAATTGCCAGATATAAAGCACTAAGAATTGAAATGCTGATTAATATACCATATAAGCTAATTAAAAGCCAATGTTTATTCATTAAAACTGGTTCGTTAGAATCACGAGGGTCTTGTTTTAAAACCTCAGAACTGCCTTCTCCTACACCAAGAGCTAAAGCTGGAAAAACATCTAAAATAAGATTAACATATAAAATCAGCTCATAAGAAAAATTGACCTGTAGGAATTTGTGGACAAACACCTAGCGACTATCCAGATTTTGCTGAGTTTTTGGTAAAAAATAAAATAGATTCAATTTCTCTTAATCCAGATAGTGTGATAAATGTAATTAATAAAATTCAAATATTAGGAATTAATTTCAAATTAAATTAGGATAATTATGCCTATAAAAATAGAAAGAAGATGGATATATCTAGCATTAGCATTTATAGCATTTTTCATAACCTTATTAATTCCAAATCCGGAAGGACTTAGCATACTTGGTCAAAGAACACTCGCAGTATTCACTTTTACAATAATACTTTGGATTACAAGACCTGTCTCTTTTCCTATTATATTTTTTCTTATATCTGTATTATTGGTAGGAACAGGTGTGTTTACTCCTGAGACTGCATTTCAAGGAATAGCATCCTCAACAATATTTTTTCTTATTGGTGCTATAATTCTTGCTTTTGCGATAAGCAAGCATGATCTGGATAAACGTATTGCACTTAGTTTTTTGAAAAGATTTGGTAAATCACCTTCCCATTTTTTACTCGGGATCATCTTAATTAGTGCATTTCTTTCTATGACAATGCCAGCTCATGGAGTTGTAGCTTTACTTATTCCAATTGTTTTAAGTATCTTAAGGTCAAGTAAAAAAGATATAACTAATACTAATTTTTCAAAGTCGATTCTTTTATCTGTTGCTTATGCCTCTTCAGTAGGCAGTATGGGGACTCTATTAGGTGGTGCTCGAAACCCGCTTGCTATTTCGTTATATAATCAGGCAACTGGTGAGACGGTTAGTTTTGCTAATTGGTTTATTGCAGCAATACCTTTGGTTCTTGTTATGATTGTTTTTGTTTATTTTATTATGAGAAAAGTATATCCTTTAGAAAAAATTAATATGGATGATATGAAAGAATTTCTTACCAAGGAAGTAAAAGAGATGGGAGATTTTTCATTTGGTGAAAAAAAAGCACTTTTCTTTTTAATTCTAGCTTTTATTCTTTGGGTTATATTTGGTAGTATTATTGGCATGGCCACAGTTGCAGTATTAATCGCTGCATTTTTAGGTATTACAAAGACTCTTTCCTGGGAGGATGTGGAAAGTAAACTTCCATGGGGAATTATTTTCTTATATGGTGGGGCAATAACACTTGCTTTTGCTCTTACTAAAACTGGGGCTGCTGAGTATATTGCTCAAAATATTATCAATATGTTTGCAGTTCAACCTTATCTTGTAATTTTTATTGTAGTAATTCTTACTATCTTCCTATCAGAAGTTATGAGTAATGCTGCTGCAACAGGTACTGTTTTACCTATTGCTCTTACTGTTTTTTTAAGTATGGGTCTTTCTGCAAAAATGGGCATGTATGTTGTGGCTCTACCTTCTGCTTTTGCTTTTATGTTTATTATAGGAACGCCCGGTTCAGCGATGGTATATGATACAGGTCTTTTAAGTACCCGGGATTTTTTAAAACCCGGCCTTGTTCTTAATTTGATCGGTATTGCTATATTTATGACACTTGGACTTTTTTGGTGGAAAATTTTAGGGTTATGGTAATAATGAATAAGGAATATAAAAAAAGGAAGAATAGGAGTGCTGGAAAAATAGTGATTATCGCATGTTATAGACGTCCTTATACTAAAGAGGCTCTTGTTTCTATAGAGGATCTTTTAAAAAATGAAAAAGTTGAACAAGTTTTTATCTTAAGTATTACAGAATTAAAAAAACCTGGGATTAATATTGAAAATTATTTAGGTTTAAAAGATATTGAAAAATTTAAAAACAAAGTAGAAGAAGATAAAACGATTAGAGCTTCTAGATATACTAATAGGATTATAGAAATATGTGAAAAGCTAGATATTGATTTTGAAAAAATAGAAAAAAAGGGAAAAGCTTCTAAAATTATTCTTGAAGAAGCAAAAAAAC
>CAZQXW010000071.1:0-8667 GCA_964597365.1 uncultured Thermoplasmatales archaeon
GATCTGGTAAAACAATTTGCACGATTTCATCTGCCTTAGAATACGCACTTGAAAATAATAAAAAAATAATCTATACGACAAGGACAAATGCACAGCAAAGACAGGTGATACTTGAATTAAGAGAAATTAGAAACAAAAACAAAGATATCAAAGATCAGATATTTGGAGTAGGAATCCAGGGCCGCTCAAACATGTGCATAATGGCCCGAAACAACCCTGATTTTTCAAAAGGGACAAGCGAAGAATTATCAAAGCTATGCAGCAGCCTTAAGAAGAAATCTAAAAACAACAGCAAAGAAGGCTGCCCGTTTTACTCAAGTTTTCTAGACAAAGAAAAAACAGACAAAGTAAAAGAATGGTTTAAAGAAAACCTTCCAACCGCAGAAGAATTCATAGATTATTGTGAAAAAAAGAAGTTATGTCCTTATGAAGTAAATAAGATATTAATGAGAGAATCAAGAATAGTTGTTGTGCCCTACATTTACGTATTTGACTTAATGATCAGAAACATGCTTTTTGATAACTTATCAGTTCCAGAGCAAGATATGATACTTATAATAGACGAAGCACATAATTTACCTGATTATATTCGCGACTTATATTCTGCTCAACTCACATCATTTATGCTTAGAAACTGTGTTTTAGAAGCAGAAAAATATGGTGATCCAAAGATGCTAAATGGAATTACCACTGTTTCAAAATTCTGCAAAATGCTTGATGAAATAATCTGTGATTTCAGAGACACATATGTTTATGGCATCCTTGAAAACGGCATTAGAACAGGTGGTGTAAAAAACAAAGATGCATTTATCCCACCTCAAGAATTTCAAACAGAGATCCTCTCAAGATTAAAAATTACAAGTAAAAGATTTCATGACATAATCGGAGATTTAATGGCCTACGGTGAAAAAATACAAGAATACCGTGAAAAAGAAGGAAAACTACCAAGATCTTTCCTTCACAAACTAGGAATTTTTCTTGATTTCTGGACAAATGTAGAAATGGATCAATATGCAAAACTCGTAGTTGATGCATCAAGTGGTAATAACCCAAGAATAGAGGCATACTGTCTAGACCCATCTGTTGGAACAGAAATCCTTAGATATTTTCACTCAACAATACATATGAGCGGGACACTTGAGCCGTTAGAAGAATATCGCGATTCTATGGGCCTCTCTGAAAAAACAGAACTTGTCTCATATCCCTCACCTTTTTCAAAAAACAATAGAAGAATATTTTTTACAAAAGATGTGACCACAAAATATGATGAAATGCTAAAAGACGATAAAATCATTGATAGAATGATAAAATATGTCACCAATATATGTAATAGTTTTCCAAAAAACACTATGGTTTTTTTCCCAAGCTTTAGCATAATGTCAGATTTTAGAAGAAACGAAGACATCTGTAGTATTAACCGATGTACTTTATTTGAAGAACAAGCCATGTCACAAATGGCACTAATGGATTTAGTATCAGATTTCAAAGAACAAAGCAACGGTGAGGGAGCAGCACTTTTCAGCGTCATGGGCGGAAGAATTTCTGAAGGAATGGATTTTCCCGCAGAAGAACTAGAAATCGCAGTAATAATAGGTATTCCTTATCCAAGACCTACTGCTCGTCAAAGAGGATTGCAACGTTATTATGATTTAAAATTTAGAAAAGGATGGGAATACACAGTAGAAGCACCTACTGCAAGAAAGCTCCTACAATCCATTGGAAGACTCATTCGTGATGAAAACGATAAAGGCGTAGCGGTAATACTAGACAGACGCGCTACCCGATTTAAAAAATATATAAGAGAGCTTCAAGAATCAAAGAACTTGATGAAAGATATTAAAAATTTCATGGAGAACTAATTTTATTCTCCACCAACATACATTGGCCTTTTCATACCAGCATTAGAATCCCAGATAAAAACCCAATCATCATCTGTTGATTTACGCCCGTCTTCGATATGCTGTATAAAATTTTTGACCTGCGAGTCCATCATATCTGCAGCATGAACTACCATTGCCTCAATTGTCTTTGGAAGCCTTGGACTTCCATATTCATACTTTCCATGGTGGCTCAAAATTATATGACAAAGCCTGTTTTCTAACTCAACACTGAAATCAACATCTTTTTTTCTAAGCTCCTCTATTTTTTCACGAAGCCAGCGATCACCCATTACAATATGGCCGATAAAGTTTCCAACATCGCTTTTATCAATTGCAGCAGTTGTAACGTATTCCTTTATTTTTCCTATATCATGCAATATTGCGCCAGTTATCACCAAATCAGTGTCGATTCCGTCATACATCTCAGATATGTTTTTACAAAGACGAACAACGCCAACACTATGCTGGAGATTTCCACCAACATAGTTATGATGATGCGTCATAGCACTCGGGCTGCTGCAGTAGTCTGCTATAAAATCTGAATCTGAGAAAAATAAATCAAGCAAGCTTTTCAGCTCTTTTGTTTCAACTGTCTCCATCTCTTTTTTTAATTCATCAAATAGTTTTTTTATCTCTTCTTTTTCAAGTGATGGAATAAAATCAGATACATCATATTCATTTGGATTACATCTCCTAAGTCCACCATTTGTTTCATTAATACTTATCTGAGGTTTATCTTCATATATTTCAACATTACCGAGTCGTACTTGTATTACGTCTCCTACTTTGAAACTGTCATAAAGTCTTTTCACACGATCTTTGTTGTCTCCACCCCAGAATTTTATGCTAACTTCACCTGTTTTATCAGTTACAATTAGTGAAAACCATGTACCTCGCTTATATGATCTTGGAGGATTTTTTATTTTTACTGCATAAATATCATTTACAACATCGCCTTCGCGCAGGTTTTCTACGAATTGTTCTTTTTTTCTTTTTCCGGTATCTGCATTAATAAGGGTTTGCCCGTCCTTTTTTTTAGAATAATCAAGAATATCAGTCATTTTACGACCCCCATCTGGATATTTTATTCCAGCGTTTATCAGACTATTAGGCTTCTGCTTTAAACCTTTTTCCTAATAATTTGTATCAAAAAAATCTTAATTTGTTAAATTTCATAGTGTTTTGCTTCTTGAACCATTATTGTTTTTGTCTTTAGTTTTTTAAACAAATGAGGTTTTTCTGTATGTATTGGATAAAGCTCTTTTGGATTTATCTTTTTTATTGTATCAAGTAAGTCTGCACCGTTTATGTGTCCTGAGCAATGTGATTGAACAAAATCCATGTTAAAATGCATTATCCAGTTAACCATCCTCTCATAGGATATCTCCATTTCTTCATTAAATGGCTCTGAGAGGGAATGAACATACATTCCTTTTTCGGGTTTTAAATCAATTAACATGTTTAGATACCAAAAATTCAAAACAATTATGTGATCCTGTGGTTTTTTTCTTATTTCTTCAGCGGTTTTTATATTTGGATAGTTGAGCCTTCTCTTGATGTAATAATCAGTATAATCGTCATCAATATATGTTCCAGTCTTTCGTTTTGGTTTTAAAATTAGAATATTTTCATCTCTGCTGTCTGGTGACTTTAGTTTTTTATCTTTGTGATACCGCTCCAGATAACATGCATGTTTGAAACTAATTACAAGTTTTCTATCAAGTGCTTTTGCAATGTCATAAAATGTTGTAAAACGATCTACATCTTTAAAGTTAAAATCAACAAGTGATAACTTTTTGTTTCCTTCAAGATTTTTTTTACATTTGTTGTATACCTTATCCTCTGACTCGCCAGTTCTGCCTGAATCTATTCTTGTACCTTCCGTAATCATTGCAATTGGCTGCTCTTCTTTTGCTTTTTTTATAAAGTCTTCTGTTAGATGGCTGTGTCTTCCATGAAGTCTCAGATCGCCTGTATATATTACGGGGCCTTCTGAAGTGTGAATAATAAATCCGTATGCTCCTGGGACACTGTGATCTACATGAACGGGTTCTATTTCAAGGCTGTCGATTTTAATTTTATCTCCAGTTCTAAATGTGTTAAATGTCCTTTCTATTGGCGGGTCTCTGTAGTTCTTTTTAAAAACAGGTCTTTTTTTATAATCCAGAACCTCGCTTTCTATGTTCCTCATAGTTTGTTCTTTTACAGCCTCTAAGATGTATTTACAGGTTTTCCCACAGTAAACGGGAATGTCTTTGTGAAGAAATCCTATATAATTTGCATGATCTGCATGAGCATGTGAGAGTAGCACTCCTTGTACTTCAGTAGGTTTGGGTTTTATTCCTTGATGCTCAAGTAAATCCTCTCGGTATATTCCATCAATGTTTGGAATAAGATTTAATTCTAGAAAATCACCTATTCCGTTTGCTGAGCGAGGCGTTAGAAATTCTTCAAAATATTTTCCTCTTCTGCCAAAACTCATACCAAAATCGAGAAATATTTTTGTGTCACCATCTTCTAGTATTGTTTTGTTTCCACCTATCTCTTCTATACCGCCATAAAAGGTTAATTTTACCAGCTTTAATCACCGTTGAATTCTTTTAAAACAACTGTGACTAAATAAAGTTTATTGAATAAAAAATAACAAAATTATGAGTTTTTGTTACAATCTTTTTTGTCTTTTTGATGGGCCAAGTCTCTTGCACGCTGCCCGACAACAAATAACTTTGCAATAAAAGTAATCTCGTTTGCTTCTTCTTTATTATTTACTTGCCCAACAATCAACATAATTATCAATATTAACGTTTGATTTAATGCTTATAAACTGTTGTTGTACAAGTGTTATCAGAACTATTTACACGTGTTATCATTTCAAAATTCTAATCGAAACTATTAAAACAGGGATGGTATTACCAGAGTTGTAAGGTGTCGCCTTAATGAGCAAAAAAAATATAACCGACATGCTTACGTCTTATGATAAAAAAGACCTTAGAATATGTACTGTCTGCAGTCATTCTTCTCTTCAGATTTTTAATGGTGCTAGAAAAGAGGGTTTTAAAACACTAGGTATTGTTGTAGGGGAAAAACGGAAAAAAATGTATGATGCTTTTCCTCTTGGAAAGCCTGATGAGTTTTTAGTTGTAGATGACTATAAAGAAATAATGAGCTTAACAAATGAACTTCGTGAAAAAAACGTGGTCGTTGTTCCACACGGCTCTTTTGTTGAATATCTTGGTGCCGATAAATTCATGGACCTTGACCTTCCTACTTTTGGAAATCGTGATGTTCTAATGTGGGAATCGGATAGAAAAATGGAGCGAAAATGGCTTGAAGGTGCAGGCATTGTAATGCCTAAGGAGATAAAAGACCCTCATTATATCGAGCAACCCGTGATTGTCAAATATCATGGTGCCAAAGGGGGCCGTGGTTTTTTCATTGCAAAAACGTATGAAGAGTTCAAAAAACGTGTTGATAAAACGAAGAAATATTCTATTCAAGAGTTTGTAATGGGTACTCGTTATTATCTTCATTATTTTTACAGCCCAATTCAAAATGACGGTTACAAGATGAAAGAAGGTAGCCTTCAGATGCTTTCAATGGACAGGCGTGATGAGACCACTATTGATGAAGTTCAAAGACTTGGAAGCATTGCAGAGCTTGAAGAACTTGGCATTCATCCAACATTTGTTGTTACAGGTAACATTCCAATTGTCATGCGTGAGAGTCTCCTTCCAAAAGTTTTTGAAATGGGTGAGGCGGTAGTAGAAAAATCTCTTGATTTATTTGGCGGCATAATCGGCAGTTTTTGTCTTGAAACAGTTGTTACTGAGAATCTGGAGTTTAAGGTATTTGAAATATCTGCAAGAATTGTCGCAGGAACAAATCCATATATTGCAGGGTCACCTTATTCAGAACTGATTCAACCTGATCTTTCGACTGGTAGAAGAATTGCTCAAGAAGTAAAATATGCAAACAAACATGATAAGCTAGATAAGATTTTGACTTAAACTATAATGCAGTTCCGTTGGAATTTCCTTCTATTAGTTTTTCAAGAGTATTGTATCCTTTAGTAGCATCTTTTTTATCGACTATAAAGGTTATTTCAAAATCAACTGATATAATTTCAGTTATGTTTACGTTCTCCCAGGCAAGTGCTCTTGTTACTTTGAATAAAACACCAGGTTTGTCTATCCTTTTCTTTCCTACGGTAAATGATAGTGCTACTTGATCTTCTTCTATTTTTTTGATTTTTTGGTGTTGTAGTAAATTCAATATTTTTTCTTTGTTCCTCTCGTTTGTTACAATTGCAACATGTGTTCTTCCATAAATTACGTGAAGAATGTCTCCTCTTTGAAAATCTATTATGTCATAAAATCTCTTTAATTTGTCAAAAAGGTCTTGTGTTTTTAGTACGTTTATATCTATGATATGGGTCTTTAAATTCACTTCGGCATATTTTGATTGGAAATGTACTTCGTCTTTTTTCTTGTTTATTTTATCGCCGTATCTTCTAAGTGCCGTGATTATTGCGGAGTTTTTCACTTCTTTTCCCATTTCTTTTTCTATTTGTGGTTTTAATTGACGTGCAACAGACCCGTATGACGCAATTTTTTTACTCATTGCCTCATGTAAGTATATTTTCTCATTTACTAGCTTATTTACAACATGGCTGATTGTTACCATACAAAAACATAATGTTTAGAGAGATATAAAACTTTATGAAACAAATAATTTCAAAATAGTTTAAAAATGAAACATATAATGTCAATTTGGATGTATATTATGATTTGATATAAATCGTTTGGACTAAATCACGTCAATACCAAAACTTTTTTAAAGAAATAATGTCACTATATTAATCCCTTTAAAGTCACAATTATGTACAGGTGAGAAAAAAGATGAAAATTAAAAGAAAACTGATAGTGATATGGATAATTTTAGTTCTACTTTCAACGTCCATGATCACTGTTCAAGCAGGCGAAACAGATGATTCGACTGGAAAAGAAAACTCGATATTTGCCGAAATCACTTTCTTAAATTCAGATGGAACATTTTCACAAGAAAAGCTAAAAATCACAGAAAGCGAATTAAATGATTTCAAAGAAGCAATTTTAGAGTTAATAGATGAAATTGGAACTATCGAAGACATGGATTCCATACTTCAAATAATAAAAAGATTCTCAAATTCAGACAGCATATTATTCAACAAGGTATTTGAAGACTCTATTCTCTTTAAACTCTTGAAGAAAAGACCACTTGTAATCAGCAGTGGTCATGGAATAGATTACAGCCCACTTAAAAGAATTTCATTCAAGTTAAGAAAAAGAATCTGTACATGGCATTATAATTCAAACACTGTCGGGGGGGATAGGACATTAATAATCCAGCCATCTAAACTTAGATTTAAAAATATAGAAGGTCCACAACTTGGAATTATGTCAAGGTTTACAGGTGTTTATCTATCTACCTCAAAAGGATTTATGAAACAAAGTTACACTTTTTTCATTGGAAAAGCATGCCATGTATCTGGATTTCAACTAGCTCCAAGCATTTAAAATTTAAAATCTTATTTCTTTTTTTATTTGCTGACTTTGACCATTAATGCAATTTGTGCCCACATTCTATTCTCCGCTTCATCAAAGATGACACTTTGCGCCCCGTGTGCAATCTCTTTTGTTACTTCGTAATCATAATATGCGGGTAAGCAGTGCATAAATATCGCATCTGATTTTGCCATGCTCATGAGTTTTTTGTTCACTGTATATCCTTTAAATTCCTTGAGTCTTATTTGTTTCTGCTCTTCATCTCCCATTGAAACCCATGTATCTGTTGCTACTACATCAGCATCCTTTGTTGAATCTTCTACTTTATCTGTTATTTCTACTTTTACACCAAACTTTTCAGCCTCTTTGACATAGTATTCATCCGGCCAGTATTTTTTTGGTGATACGATTTTCACGTTCATTCCAGCAATTGCACAGCCGAGAAGATATGAATGTGACATGTTGTTTGCGCCATCTCCTAAATACACAAAGTTTAACCCTCTGAGTTTTCCTTTGTGCTCTTTTATTGTCATAAGATCAGTTACAACCTGGCATGGATGCTCTTTGTCATCAAGGCCAGAGATTACAGGTATCGTTGCATGTTTTGCAAGCTCTATCATATCCTCATTTTTCATCGCACGAAACATGATTATATCAACATATCTGGAAAGAACAAGTGCAGTATCCTCTATTGTCTCCCCGCGGCCTAATTGAATATCTGATTTTCCAAGAAATATAGCGTGTCCTCCAAGTTTTGTCATACCTGTTTCAAAACTAACTCTTGTACGAGTACTACTTTTTTCAAAAATCATCCCAAGAGTTTTTCCTTTTAAAAGCTCAATTGATTTACCACTTTTGGATTTCTTTTTAAGATCTATTCCCAAGTCAATTATTTCTTCCAAATCATCTTTTACATCAAGCATTGATATAATATCTCGTTTCATCGAAAGGCCTGAATGCAATTTTATTCCTTAAAACTATCGGATGTTATGAAAATGTCTATATCCCAACAGTACATACTCCTTCTTGTTTTAAGATGGGAGTAAAAATTGGGGAATTATTCAAACAGGAAAAAATATCTTTTAATGACCTTCATGATAGAGTTGTAGTAATAGATGCATACAACGTATTACATCAGTTTCTTGCAAGTATAAGACAGCGTGATGGGACACCTCTTAAAAACAGTCGAGGTGAGGTAACATCTCATCTTTCAGGTCTTTTTCATAGAACTGCAAATATGGTTG